>NZ_JAGQBS010000020.1:0-22698 GCF_024345755.1 Cyanobium sp. L1E-Cus
CCATGGCATCAGCAGGGGTGCTGACGGCGGCGGTGAGGAAGTTGCAGCCCTCTAGGTAGGAGCTGGCAATTCCGTGGGTGTACCAGGAAGTGACAAAGGTGGTGCCGGTGAGCCAGCCACCCAGGGCCAGATAGGCCGTGGGGAACAGGAGCAGACCAGACCACCCCACAAATACGAAGCGGTCGCGCTTGAGCCAGTCATCGAGGACGTCGAACCATCCCCGTGCTGCTGGCGCGCGCCCTACAGCGATCGTCATGATGATGAAACGGTGCGGGAAACCCGCGGAGGCTGTGGGATTACCGGGCGATAGTAACAACGCTGAAGCGGATCGCGAGACCGGTTGAAACGGGCTGACATGGCTTTCTCTCGCTGGGCTTTCGCAGCTGATTTCTGACTGTCTTTTGCTTTGCTTCTGAGCGCTTGGTCTTGATCAGCCCAGCTCCCCCGACGACCGGTCAGGATGGCACCATTCCTTGCTCCAGGTCATGGCCTCTCCCCAGGCTCCTGCCCCCTTGCTTGAGCTGCCGGTGCTGGGCTCAAGGCGCCTTTCCAATGTGTTGGTTGCCTTGGTGGTGACCACTGGCGGGATCGGCTTCCTACTCACCAGTGTCTCCAGCTATCTCGGCACTGACCTGCTGCCGATCGGCCACCCCGCCGAGCTGGCTTGGCTGCCCCAGGGGTTGGTCATGGGGCTCTACGGGCTGGCCGCCATGGCGCTGTGTGCCTACCTCTGGGTTGTGATCGGCATCGACGTTGGCGCGGGTAGCAACCGCTTTGATCGGGATGCTGGTGTGGCAACTATTAGTCGCCGCGGCTTTCGCCAAGAGATCACGGTGGATATCCCGTTGCGGGAGATTCAGGCTGTGAAGGTAGAGGTGCGAGATGGCCTTAATCCTCGGCGTCGCCTGGCCCTCAAGGTGCAGGGCAGGCGGGATATGCCCTTGACCAGGGTTGGCGAGCCCATGCCCCTGGCCGATCTGGAGTTGTCTGGCGCCCAACTTGCCCGCTTTTTGGGCGTGCCGCTGGAGGGGGTTTGATGAATACCAATTCGAAGACTGGCAATTTGATGACTGGCAACTGGTTGAGTCGCTGGCTCCTGGGCGGTTTGTTGTTGCTAGCGCCCCTATCTCTGGTCGCCTGTGCGGCTGATGGTGGCAGCAGCCCTGTGGGTTGCAGCACCGCCAGCACCCCCTGCCTCAGCGGTACGGCCACAGTCGCACTGCAGACCAGCAAGGGTGAGGTGCAGCTGCAGCTAGATGGTGCTGCCGCGCCGCTGACGGCGGGCAATTTCGTTGATCTAGTTCAGCGTGGCGTCTACAACGGCACCGCTTTTCATCGAGTTGTGCGAGAGCCGGTGCCTTTTGTGGTGCAGGGCGGCGACCCCACCAGCGCTGATCCAAAGGTGCCAGCCAGCCAGCACGGCCTGGGCAGTTTTGTGGATCCAGCCACGGGAATACCCCGTCTGATTCCCTTGGAGATCAAGCGCAGCGACGAACCAGAACCGCGGTATGGCGAGCCTGTGACGGCCCCAGGAGCTACCCGCCAACTGGCTTTGGCCCATCAACGCGGAGCTGTTGCCATGGCCCGTTCCGCCGATCCCAACTCCGCCAGCGCCCAGTTCTACGTAGCCCTGCAGGCCTTGCCTGAACTGGATGGCCGCTACGCCGTCTTTGGCAGGGTGAGTAAGGGCATGGAGGTGGTCGACCAGATCCGCCAGGGCGACAAGATCGTCAAAGCCACGCTGGTGTCGGGCGGGAAGTTGGTGAAGGGAAATCCCTAGGCGGGTACCCGCTTGCTGGATGCGGTGACCTTCAGGAAAGCCGTGTTGACGCCCGAAGCCCGCTCCAATGCCACCTTGCCGGTGCGGGCGATTTCAAGGATGCCGTAGCTCTCCATCACTTGTTCGAGGGCGACGAGCTTGCCCGGATCACCTACCACCTCAAGCGTCAAGGCGTCATCGGCCACGTCGACGACATTGGCGCGGAACACCTGCACCAGATCCAGGATGGCGCTGCGGGTTTCGGCAGGAGCCGACACCTTGAGCAACATCAGTTCCCTCTCCACGGCAGGTATGTGGGATAGATCAATCACCCCAAGCACGTTGACCAGCTTGTCGAGCTGCTTTGTCATCTGCTCGAGGGTGTGATCGTCGCCTGCGACCACCATGGTGAGCCTGGAAATGCCAGCCTTTTCAGCGGGACCCACCGCCAGGCTTTCAATGTTGAAGCCGCGGCGGGCGAATAGGCCGGAGATGCGGCTGAGGGCACCGGATTCGTCTTCCACCAACACCGAAAGGGTGTGTTTCATCTCCTGAGGGACCCGTGGCGCTGGCTGCATTCCAAGTTACCGCCCAGGCCCAGAAAGGGTCTCGGCGGCTGGCAATTGGTCAAGCCATTGAAGTAAGGCGGCATTAAAGGCGTCGGCATGTTCGTCATGGGGACAGTGACCACTGCCAGTCAGCACCGTGAGGGGAAGCTCGGGTCGCAGTCGCCGCACCTGCTGGGCCACCTGAACGGGCACCAGTCGGTCGCGCTGCCCCCAGATCAACAGCAGGGGACGCCCCAGCCTGCGCAGCAGGGCTGGGGCGGTTGCTCCGTAGGGACGCAGGGCCATGGCGATGCTCATCGCCCGCAGGGCCCGCACCGCTCCAGGCCGCCGGGCTGGCCTGGCAATCAGCCGGTGCAGGTCCCTGTCGCCGATCACCGCTTCGCTGTAGGCCGACTGAATGCCTAAATCCAGCAGGGGCGAGTGGGCAATCAGGGGCACCAGTAGCTCCAGGGGTAGCAGCCGGCAGAGAAGGGTCACGAGCCAGCGCTGCAGCCGGCGTTGCCAGGGCCGGCGGCGGGGTGGGCTGCTGCTGTCAGCCAGCAGCAAGGTTGGGTCGGGTAGGGGGGCTGCCACGACTGCTCGCACCAGCTGGGGAAAAAACACGGCGCAGCTGAGAGCCACCAGGCCGCCGAGGGAATGGCCCACCAGCACGGCTGGCCCCTGCACCACCTGCTCGAGAAAGGCCTGCAGCTGCCTGGCCCAGAGGCGGTTGTCCAGTCGCAGGGACGGTTGGCTTGAGGCGCCGAAGCCGATTAGATCAATGCCATAAACCCGCCAGCCGGCTGCAGCCAGCACCGCAGCGTTGCGGCGCCAGTGGCCGCTGCCGGCGGCGAAGCCATGCACAAGCACCAGGGCCGGGTAATTTTCTTCCCCCAGCACCCGCCAGTGGCAGCGCTCCCCTCGCCAGAGCCAATCGGCGTGTGTGCCCCACTCCGCCCCTGAGCTGCCGTCCGCCGCGGGTGGAGGTGCAGGCTGGACTGTTGCAGCCACGGTTGATCTCCTGAGCCAGCACATCGACGCTCACTATTGCGAAGGACGGGCTCGCCTGTTGCCCGGCGCCGGTTTTTTTAGGCCGGAGTCGCGTCCTTCTCGGGATTTGGGGGTGCTGCTCGCCCAAACGCTGGCGGCCCGCGGCCCCTTGCGGGTGCTCGATGCCATGGCCGGCTGCGGCATCAGGGCCTTGCGCTACGGCCTGGAGGGTGGAGCCGTGGCGGTGTGGGCTAACGACGCTGATCCGGATCGGCTGCCTTTGCTGCGTGAAAACCTGGCATCCCTGGCGGGTTTGCGTTGCAGCGCCCTTACTGCCCAGCACCTGCTGGCGGATTGCCTGCAGCGCCAGGAGCGTTTCGAGCTCCTAGACCTGGATGGCTTTGGCTGCCCCACGGCCCTGCTGCCCCTAGCGCTGGAGGCGGTGTCCTTCGGCGGTGTGCTTTACCTAGCCAGCACCGATGGCCGCTCCCCCACCGGCCACGACCGCCCGGCTGCGATCCGGCTGCTGGGGGCGGCGGCCCGGGCCCATCCCGCCAGCTGGGAGCTGGCCCTGCGCCTGCAACTTGGCAGCGTGGCTCGAGCGGCCTGGGCCTTGGGCCGGGGCATCGAGCCCCTATTTAGCTTCAGTGAAGGGCGCACCTTTCGCAGCGCGGTGCGCCTGCGCCGCCGCAGCGAGCCAGGGGAGGAGCATCACCTCGGCATGCTGGCCCACTGCCATGGCTGCGGCGATCAGCAGGTGCAGCCGTTGATTCGCTTACGTCAGTGGCTGCCCTGCCATTGCCCTGCCGGCGAGATTGCGCCCCTGGCGATCAGCGGTCCTCTGTGGATCGGCCCGTTGCAGGAGCCTGGGCTGCTGGCTGAAATGCAGGCGTTCGCTGAGGTTGATCAAGGGGCAAACCTCAGTACGGAGGGGGCTCGCCTGCTTGCCCGCCTGCTTGCTGATAGGGGACTGCCGGCCCGCTGCTGGCCGATGGCGGAAATCGCGCGCCGCCTTAAAGGGGGGGCGCCACCGCTGCTCAGCCTGGTGGCGGCCATGCGGGAGGGGGGCTGGTCGGCCCAGGTCAGTGGGGTGATGCCGGGTCAGCTGCGCAGCGATGCAGCCTGGGGCGAGATCCTGCAGACCGCCGCTCAGTTGGTTGAAATGGCTACTGACACTGCTAAATAGGATGGACTTCCTTTCACTTCGCCATGGCTGCTGAAATTTTCGGTACCGCAGCTTTGTTTTGGATACTCATCCCCGTTGGTCTTGCCGGCGGAGCCCTGCTGTTGAAGCTGGCCGACAACGACTGAGCTCCAAAGGCCAGTCAGAACCCCCTGCTCCCGGCTCGACCCGTCGGACACCTAGGCTCGGGCCCGCTTGAAGGTTGCTAATGCAGGTTTTGGTGGTTGGCGGAACGGGCACCCTGGGCCGGCAAGTTGCCCGCCGTGCCCTCGATGCAGGCCATCAGGTGCGCTGCATGGTGCGCTCCCCCCGTAAAGCCGCTTTCCTGCAGGAATGGGGCTGCGAGCTAACCCGCGGCGATCTGCTTGAGCCTGAAAGCCTCGCCTATGCCCTAGAAGGTCAGGACGCAGTTATAGATGCGGCCACTGCCCGCGCCACGGATTCCGCCAGTGCTTACGACATTGACTGGAAAGGCAAGCAGAATTTATTCGCCGCCTGCCAGGCCGCCTCGGTGAAGCGTCTGGTGTTTGTGTCCTTGCTAGATGCGCACAAGCACCGCGACGTGCCCTTGATGGACATCAAGGCCTGCGCCGAAGACTGGCTGATGGCCTCGGATTTTGATTACACAATCCTGCGCGGCGTTGCCTTCATGCAGGGAGTGATCAGTCAGTTTGCGATTCCCGTGCTGGAAAGTCAGACGGTTTGGGTGAGTGGCTCGCCCACCCCAATCGCTTATATGAACACCCAGGACATGGCCCGCTTTGCTGTAGCGGCTCTGGAGCGTGAGGAAACCGTGCGCCAAGCGTTTCCGGTGGTGGGTCCCCGGGCCTGGACCACCAGCGAAATCACCCAGTTGTGTGAGCGGTTCACGGGTAAGGAGGCTCGCACTTTCCGGGTGCCGCCTGCCTTGCTGGGGTTGATGCGGTCTGTGACCGGCTTCTTTGAGGCCAGCCTCAACGTGGCCGAGCGGCTGACTTTTGAGGCAGTCACCGGTGGGGGCACAGCTCTAGATGCACCAATGGAGGCCAGCTACGCGGCCTTCGGGCTCGATCCGGCTGAAACCACCGGCCTGGAGGGCTATCTCAAGGAGTACTACGACACGATCCTGCGCCGCCTGCGCGAGATGGAGTCTGACCTCGACAAGGAAGCCAAGAAGAAGCTTCCCTTCTAGGCCTTGGCGCCTACGACTGCGGCCGGCAGTTCGCCTGTACTATTATCTGGTTGCTTGGTGGAGTGAATGTCGGTTGCCCAGATCAAAAACTTGCAGCGCCGCTTGGCCAACCTTGAGGCGGAGGCCACCGAAGAGCTCAATCGGGCCTGTGGCCACGAGCTATGGCAAACCCTGGGCTTCGATGCTTTCGATGGCCTCGATGATGCTGACCGGCGGGCCCGTGCCAACTACTACTACGGCCAGTTGCAGGCCGTGCGGGAGCTCAAGGACGTGCTCGGCTAAGCCGCCCTATCCGCCCCCAGCGCCCCGCCCTGATTTCCCGCCGCCGGCGCGGCCGCCCCGACCAGGTGAGGCCCGTCCAGGTGAGATTTTTCCCTTGGCCCGCGACGGCTTAAGCAGCTGCTCGAGGCGCTGGCTTTCGGCTTCGTCCACCTCGCGCCATTGCCCCGGTGCCAGGCCATTGAGCTCGAGCGGGGCGGCGCCGTCCATAAGGTCTATGGCGACCCGCAGCAGCCTCAGGGTGGGCAGATTTACGGCGGCCGTCATGCGACGCACCTGACGGTTGCGGCCTTCCTGCAGCTCCAGTTGCAGCCAGCTGGTGGGAATGGCGGCTCGCTGACGGATCGGTGGGGTGCGCTCTGGCAGGGATGGATCGCTGATCGCCTGGGCTCGAGCCGGCAGGGTGAGTTGCCCCTGAATCAAAAGGCCGCTGCGCAGCTGCTCCAAAGCCTCAGGGTGGGCAGCTGCCTCTCCTTCAACCTGCACCCAGTAGCGGCGCCAGTGGCCAAAGCGGGGGTCGGTGAGGCGCTGCTGCAGGCGGCCATTGCTGGTCAGCAGCAGCAATCCCTCGCTATCGGCATCGAGCCTGCCGGCGGCATAAACCTGCGGAATCGGGATGAACTCCGCCAAACAACCCCAGTCACAGCCGGCTTCTTGCGTGAACTGGCTTAAAACCCCGTAGGGCTTATGGAAAAGAAGGGTGGTCAGCGGCCTGGATTCAGCTGGCTTGACGGGCTTTCCAGAGGTTCACCACACCAATGGAGATCAGCAGCAGCCCCAGATCCAACGAAAGCGGCGGCAAAACCATGGTGGAGCCAAAACGGCACAAGTGAGCCAGACCCTATCGCCTGTCGGGCGGCAATTAAGCTATTCGGAACGATTGAACCTCCAGACAGCGCCCCCGCATGATCGAGACCTCCGGTGTGATTGAAAAAGAACAGGGAAACGGGTTTTACCTGGTGACCCTGGAGCAGCCGGCTGGTCACCAATGTCTCTGCCGGGCGGCAGGCAAGCTGACCAAATTCAGGATCAAGCTGCTGGCTGGTGACAAGGTGTTGGTGGAGATCAGCCCCTACGACCTAACCCGCGGCCGCATCACCTACCGGGAGCGCAATGCGGCTGCCGGCCCCCGTCCCGGCGGCAACCGCCCTGGTGGGCCTAGGCGGCGTTAAGCGCACGCTTCAGACCGCAACGGCTAGCAGGGCTTCAATCGCGACTTTGAATTCGCTGCGCTGCTTGACGCCCTTAAAGGACTGCTTGAGCTCCTTGTTGTGGAACAGCTGCACCGTCGGGGTGCCGGTAACACCGGCTTGGCTGGCAATTTCTTGCTCGGCCTCGATGTCGATCTCCACGCCTTGGGCAGCTCCGCCCAGCTCATCGAGCACGCGCTTGAGCTGGGGCTTAAGCACGTGGCAGGGACCGCAGGTCGGCGAGGTGTAGACGACCAGCAGGGGCTTGCTGCTGTCGTGATAGAGCTTGCGCAGGGCAAAACCTCCCTTCTGCCATAGGGCTTCGGCGTCGTAGTTGTCGGCGTCGCTGGTGGCAGTGCGCACCGGTTCGCCGACGGTGGCCGGTTCTATTGGTTCATGGCTCACCGTGACGGCCAGGTCGTGATGGGTGAGCCAGCGCTCAGCTGCCAGGGCAGCCTGGCAACCACTGCCTGCTGCGGTGATGCCCTGACGCCATTCCGCATCGGCCACGTCGCCAGCGGCGTAGACCCCGGCGGCGCTGGTTTCGGGCCGGCCAGCCTGGGTGGCCAGGTAACCGTGGCTATCAACCTCCAGTTGGCCCTGCACCAGGCGGGTGTTGGGGGTGTGGCCAATGGCGTAGAAGAGGCCCTTAACCGGCAGCTCCTCGCTGGCGCCGCTGCTGGGATCCCTGAGGGTGATTGCTTCGAGCCAGTCGCCACCGCTGGCATCTGCCACTTGGCGGTTCCAATGCACGGTGATGGCGGGGTTGGCAAGCACCCGATCGGCCATGGCGCCACTGGCCCGCAGCTTTTCGCCGCGCACGATCAGGTGCACCTGGCTGCCGTATTTGGTCAGATAAACAGCCTCCTCACAGGCGGAATCGCCCCCACCCACCACGGCCAGTTCGGCTTGACGGAACTGGGGCGTGGCGCCGTCACAGATCGCACAGGCGCTGATCCCCTGGCTCCAGAAGCGCTCCTCGCTTGGCAGGCCTAGCCGGTTGGCACTGGCTCCGGTGGCCAAGATCAAGGCCTGGGTTTCAATGATTTGACCTTCGGCAGTGATGCGGTAGGGCCGCTGGGAAAGGTCGATCGCGGTGGCATCGGCCTCGATCAGACGGGTGCCCCAGCGGACTGCCTGGGCCTTCATTTTGTCCATCAGCTCCGGCCCCATGATCCCGTCCGGAAAGCCGGGGAAGTTCTCAACGTGGGTGGTGGTCATCAGCTGACCGCCAGGGATGCCACCGTCCTGGAAGCCCGTGATCAGGACGGGGCTGAGATTGGCCCTGGCGGCGTAAATGGCGGCGGTGTAGCCAGCGGGCCCTGAACCCACGATCACCAGGTTTTCGACTGAAAGCCCCGAAACCGTCATTGCTTAAGCGGATTGACTATGAGTTGAGCCTAGGAGATCGGCGCGGCAGCGGGAAGGAACGCCAAGGAGAAACTGGCGCAAAATTCTTTAGATTTGCTTTAGAATTGAGTGCAATCTGCTGGGGATTTGCATCTCAAATTGGCTCATATTTCCAGGATGCCGTCGCTGGTGGGCCGGATTCCCTGGCCCAGGTCGTTTGGCACCATCAACACGCTTGCGGCAAGGAGTTCCGGGTGCTCTTCCAGGCAGAGCAGCCATTCTCGGAATTCCTCCGTGACCGCAAAGCTTTCTTCGAAATGTTCGAGGGCATCGAGGGTGGCTCGGCGGGCCAAAGCCCAGCTGACAGCAACGGTTAGGCGGCGATTCACTGCGGCATCCATGCTCCCCTCTCCCTTGGATCAGACCACGCTGCCGGGCTATGGGCCCTGGGAAGGTATTGGTTGACACAACGTCGCATATTTGCGCTTAAACCTTGTATCGCTAAAGCAGTTTTCAGGCCGTTCGCTGCAGAAAACTCGGTAGCTCCGGCCCCATGCTGATCACCGCACCGATCCTTGCTTCTACAGCTTGCAGGGGTAGGGAACCTCCCTGGTTACTAGCGAGTGAGACAGGCTCTGTAGCCACTTGCTTCGGCTTGATCAGGTAGGGCTCGCTGAGGGACCAGCTGCGGGCGTAGCTCATCAGCAATGGGTCGGCTGGCGCGAACACATAGGACGGCTGCCGCGGCACGGTCTCCACGGCGGCGCGTTGGCCATCCATGCGCACAGCCCTGGTGATGGCTTGTACAAAGCGGCTGCGAGTTACCACCGTGGTGAGGTAGGCAACTACCCGCAGTCTTGGGGCGTCAAAGCCCTCGGCGCACATATCAATGCTCACTAGCCAGTCCGCCTCGCCGGCCTGGAAGGCGGCCAGGCGGGCGCTGGCCTCCGGGTCCTGGGAATGGACCAGGTGTACCCGGTCGCCCTCCTCCTCCAGCAGCCCGGTGATGCGCCTGGCGTGGGCGATGTCGCGGGCGATCACCAGCCCGCCCGCCTCGGGGTGGTCGGCCCGCACTCGCTCCAGCCGTTGACGGGCCTTGAGCAGTAGCCGCAGGGCGATGCTGCTGGCATCTCCGAGTTGAATGGCGCGGCGCAAGTTGCGGGCTCGCCAGCTCTCCCGCGCTTCAGCTGAAAGGGGCGAGGTTTCGGTGTCGGCGGAGGCCTGGGGCCTGCCGTGCTCGACCCAGCCGTCCTGGAAGCGAAATTCCAGGGGCCGCACATCGCCGGCCAAGATCAGCTGGCGGGGTTCCACGCTCAAATCGGGGGCGATGCGTTCGATCACCTGATCTCCCTCGCGCACTTTTACCCGTCGGGCGGCGCAAAAGGCCAGGTTGTCGGCGCGGAAAGGGGTGCCGGTGAGGCCGAGTCGCAGCTGGGCTGGAGCGGTGAGCTGGCTGAAGGCGAAACCCCAGGCCGCAGCCTCTGGTTCATCCGGATCCAGGCCCAGGTGGTGCACTTCATCGGCAATGGCCAGCCAGCTTCCCAGGGCTATGCGGGGTAGGGCTGCCTCGAGGGCAAGGCGGTGCCGGGCCGTGCACTGATAGCTGAGCAGCAGGCCATCCCAGTTTGAATTTGCTTCGAGGGCTGATAGCCCCTGCTCCGGGTCCCACTCCAGCAGGCGCAGGTTGAGGCGCTCCGCAGCTCCCAGCCACTGACGGGCGATTGAGCTCCGGTGGCAGAAGATCAAAAAGCGATCGAGCCTCCCCTCCCGCTGCAGGGTGATGAAGCTGAGCAGGGCTCCCAGGGTTTTGCCCGCACCCGGTCCTGCATGGATCAGCACGTCATGGCCGCCAGGCTGGTGGTTGAGCAGGCGGGCCCGCAGCAGCTGGATCAGGCGGCTCTGCCACTGCCTGGGTCGCACGGCGGTTGTTGTGGGCGGCGGGATGCCCAGGTCGAAGGAAGGAAATCCCATCACGCCATTGTGGCCAGAGGTGCCCTGGCGTCAGCAGGCCACCTGCAAATGGGTGATCTGGCCTATGGGCTTATGGCCCAGCGTGCCTAGTTTCAGTTCAACCCCCGGCTCCCCTGTTGTTTTCCCTATGGCGAACTCCTGCCCCGATCCGGATGCCTGGGCCTGGGCTCCCGCCTTGCAGCTTTGGCATCTAAACCGCTGCTGGGCTCTTGAATGCGACATCGATCCGATGATCCTGCGGGCGCGTCAGCTGCGTCACCAAGGCGCCCTGCCGCAGGCCAGCTGCGTTGAACAGGAGTTGCTTCCCCTGTTTTGAGCTCCACCTGGCTTGGATGGGCAACTGCGCACATTTGCCGCAGTTGTGTTGCTCAGGCGAGGGGAGACACCCCCTAATAGATCTATGGCCTCCGGGAACCCACTTGGCTGAAGTATTGATCCTGCGGGAACGCAACCCGGGAGAGTGTCGCGTTGCCGCAACTCCCGAAACCGTTCGCCGGCTGCTGGCCCGGGGGCTGACGCTGCAAGTTGAGCAAAGCGCTGGCTTGGCGGCCGGCTATGCCGACCATGAATTTGAAACGGCTGGAGCCCGTCTTGTTGCCCCAGGTCCCGAGTTGGGCGCTGGCGTCGATGCGGTGCTTTGCGTCAATCCACCCGCTGCCGAGGTGCTGGATCAGCTGCGGCCCGGCACCCTGCTGGCTGGTCTGCTCTCCCCCTATGGCGCCATCGCCCTAGTGGAACAGCTTCAGTCCCGGCGGGTGTCGGCCTTGGCCTTGGAGCTGCTGCCCCGGATCAGCAGGGCCCAGTCCATGGATGTGCTGTCGTCCCAGGCCAACATCGCCGGTTACAAGGCGGTGCTGCTGGCGTCTGCAGCCCTAGATCGCTACGTGCCGATGTTGATGACAGCGGCGGGCACAATTCAGCCGGCTCGGGCCCTGATCCTGGGCGCAGGGGTGGCGGGGCTGCAGGCTTTGGCAACCGCCCGGCGTCTTGGCGCGGTGGTCTATGTCAGTGATGTGCGGCCTGCGGCTAAGGAGCAGGTTGAGTCTCTGGGTGGCAGGTTTCTTTCCCCACCCGAGCAGGAGGAGCGCCCAGCTGAAGCAGGCGGCTACGCCAAGGCGGCTAGCGAAGCCTTTCTGGCTGCCCAGCGCCAGCAGTTGGCCGATCAGCTGGCCCTGGCCGACATGGTGATCTGCACCGCCCAGGTGCCGGGCCGGCGAGCACCCCTGCTGATTTCCGATGAGATGCTGGCGGGTATGCGCCCCGGCTCAGTGGTGGTGGATTTGGCCGTGGCCCAGGGCGGCAACTGCGCCGGCACGGTCTGCGGCCAAACCGTGGAGCGCCACGGCGTGCGCCTGATTGGTGGCGATGGCCTGCCCAGCTCCGTTGCCAACCACGCCAGCGCCCTTTACGCCCGCAACCTGGCGGCCCTGGTGGAGCACGTGCTGGGCGAAGACGGCTTCCAGCTCGACCAGGAGGACCCGATCGTGGCCGGCTGCCTGTTCACTCACGATGGCGCCTGCCGTTTCCCTGACCTCGTTTCCGGAGCTAACTGATGAGTGCCTTGACCCAAGCCCTCTGGGTGCTCTTGCTGGGCAGCCTTTTGGGACTCGAACTGATCGGCAAGGTGCCTCCCACCCTGCACACTCCTCTTATGAGTGGTGCCAATGCGATCAGCGGCATCACCGTGCTGGCTTCGCTCACCCTGATCGCCCAGGCCAATGACCAGCTGCCCCTGCTGGTGCTCGGCTCGCTTTCCCTGGGCTTTGCCCTGTTCAACGTCGTTGGCGGCTTCCTGGTCACCGACCGCATGCTGGCCATGTTTTCGCGCAAATCACCCCGCACCGGAGGGACCCGCTGATGGCTGGACTTGATCTTTTGCCCGCCCTGATCGATCTGGGTGCCGTGCTGTTGCTGGCCCTCGGTATCAAGGGCCTCTCCAAGGTGAGCACCGCTCGCTCCGCCAATGGTTTGGCGGCCCTGGCCATGGGCCTGGCCGTGCTTGGCTTGCTGATTCAGCAACCCCTCTCCCCCCAAGCCTGGCTTTGGGTAGCGATCGGCACTGGCCTGGGCGGTGTGCTCGGCCTGATTACGGCCCAGCGGGTGCCGATGACTGCCATGCCCGAAACCGTGGCGCTGTTTAACGGCTGCGGCGGTATGGCGTCGTTGCTGGTGGCTCTTGGGGTGGCGCTGTTTAGCCCGGGGGAGGGCTCCTCCGGCCTGGTGGAGCAGATCTCGATCGTGATTTCGGTGTTCGTTGGTGCGATCACCTTCAGTGGCTCGATCGTGGCGATGGGCAAGTTGCAGGGCTGGATTGATACCCCCGGCTGGACCCAGAGCACCATGCGCCACGCCGTGAATATTTCACTGGCGGTGGCCTGCCTGGCCGGTGCGATTGCCCTCCCTGGCGATATGGCGGGAGCTCCTCTTTGGGTGCTGGTGGTGGCTTCTTCCCTACTGGGTATCGGAGTCACCCTGCCGATCGGCGGTGCTGACATGCCTGTGGTGATCTCGCTGCTCAACTCCTATTCCGGAGTAGCAGCAGCTGCAGCAGGTTTCGTCGTTGGCAGCCAACTGCTGATTGTGGCTGGCGCCATGGTGGGTGCTGCGGGCCTGATCCTCACCCAGGTGATGTGCACCGCCATGAACCGCTCCCTGGTGAGCGTCTTGTTTGGAGGCGCCCTTGGTGGGGCGGCACCGGTGGGCGGTGGCGGCGAAGAGGCCGGCTACACCCGCATCACCAGCTGCAGCGCTGAGGAATGCGCTCTTGCCCTGGAGGCTGCTGAGCGAGTGGTGTTTGTGCCCGGCTATGGCCTGGCGGTGGCCCAAGCCCAGCACGCCCTGCGCGAACTTTCCAAGTTGCTGGAAAACCACGGCGTGGAGGTGACCTATGCGATCCACCCTGTGGCTGGGCGTATGCCTGGTCACATGAATGTGCTGCTGGCAGAGGCCGATGTGCCCTACGAGCAACTGCTGGAGATGGACACGGTCAACCCTGAATTCCCCCGCACCGATGTGGTGATTGTGCTGGGCGCCAACGACGTGGTTAACCCAGACGCCAAGACCGATTCCACCAGCCCTCTCTACGGCATGCCCGTGCTTGAGGTGGACCAAGCCCGCCAGGTGTTTGTGGTGAAGCGCAGCCTTGGCGCTGGCTATGCCGGTATTAAAAACGCCCTCTTTGAGCTGCCCCAGACCGCCATGGTCTTTGGTGATGCCAAGGCCGTGCTCAATGGCCTGCTCACCGAGCTGCGCAGCATGGGGGTGGGTAAGAAGGTGGCCGCCTGAAGGAGTCCGCCTCGACACCCCCTGTTTTTAAGCAACGCTGGCCCTGGATCGGCCCCGATCTCCAGACCCTGCGAGACACCCTCAGGCCGCCAAAGCTGCCCCTAGATCTCGGTGAACCGCTCCCCATTGCGGTGGGCGGTGATGCCTCCCTGCTAGCGCTGGTTGATTCGCCAGTTGCTGGGGCACCTAGGGCACTTGTGCTTTTACTGCACGGTTTGGGTGGATCGAGCGAACGGGAGGGGTTGCGGCGCATGGGCCTCAGCCTTCAAGCCGCGGGTTTCGCGGTGTGGCGCCTGAATTTGCGGGGTGCCGGACCGGGCAGGCACCTGGCGCCTGGCACCTATGCAGCCCGTTGCGATAGCGACCTGCTGCCCGTACTGGAGTTGGCCCAGCAGCGGGCCGGTGGCCTGCCTCTTTTTGGTGTGGGGATTTCGTTGGGCGGCACGATGCTCCTCAATGCCTGCCTGGCTAGTTCGGGGGTGCTGGATGGTGTGGTGTGCACCAGCAGCCCGCTTGATCTGGCCCTTTGCTCGCAGCAGATTGAGCTGCCCCGCAACCGGGTGTATCAGCGCTGGCTGCTGCGCCGGCTCTGCGCCCAGACCCTGGCCGATCCATTTGGGGTGAGCGACGCTGAGCGCCAGGCCCTGCAGGGGCCAGAGCGGCCCCGCTCGATTCGCAGCTTCGATGCTGCTATCACTGCCCCTCGCTGGGGCTACGCCTCCGTTGACGATTACTACCGGGAGGCTTCGCCCCTGCCGCGTCTGCTTTCAGCATCGGTCGATTTGCCGCCGAGCCTGCTGCTGCACTCCCTCGACGACCCTTGGGTGCCGGCCAGTGGCGCCCAGCTCTTGGCCCAGCAGCACCTTCCTGGCCTTGATGTGGTGCTCACGGCCCATGGCGGCCATAACGGCTTCCATGGGGTGGGTGATGAGCCACTCAGTTGCTGGGGTGATCAGCTGGTGGCGAGCTGGCTTAAGCGGCAGCTTTGAGGCTCATGCGCTTGATGATCCACTGCTCAATCGGCTGGCCGCCGATCACGTGCTCCCGCAGGATTGGCTCGATGCGCTCGGGGCTGACGCCGCCATAAACGGTGCCTTCGGGCCAGATCAGCAGGATGGGGCCCTCGGCGCAAATGCGCAGGCAGTCGGCCTTGGTGCGCAGCACGATCCCCTCGGGCCGGGCCGGATCCTCGAGGCCCAGCTCCCGCACCAGGCGCTTGAGCTCGTCCCAGCTGGCGGCGCCAATGGCGGGATCGGGGCAGCAGAGCGCCTTGCTGGGAGTGGCGCAGAGCAGCAGGTGGTGCGAGATCACGCCGGCAGCGCAGCTGGCGCCTTGGCCTGGAGCCGGGCTGCAGCCTCATGCACGGCCTGACGGGCCCAAGCGTCTACGGCCAGCACGTCGTCTAGGGAGGGATTGGCCATGAGATCGACTTGGTGGCGATCACACACCCCGTCGATCAATGTCGGGATATCGAGGAAGTGGACCCTCTCCTCGAGGAAGAGGGCCACGGCCTGTTCGTTGGCGGCGTTCATTACCGCCGGCATCGTGCCGCCGGCGCGGCCGGCCGCGTAGGCCAGCTGCATGCAGGGGTATTTGGCCGGGTCGGGGGCGCGGAAGCTGAGCTGGCCCACCTCGGTGAGATCGAGCCGGCGCCAGGGGGTGCTCAGGCGCTCGGGCCAGCTGAGGCAATAAAGAATGGGCAGCTTCATATCGGGCCAGCCGAGCTGGGCCAGCACCGAGGAATCGGCCAGCTCCACCATCGAATGGATGATCGATTGGGGGTGGATGACGATCTCGATGTGGTCGTAGTCGAGGCCGAACAGGTAGTGGGCCTCGATCACTTCCAGGCCCTTATTCATTAAGGAGGCCGAATCCACGGTGATTTTGCGGCCCATGCTCCAGTTGGGGTGGCTGGTGGCATCGGCCACGGTGGCCTTGTGGAGGTCTGCCGGAGCCCAGTCGCGGAAGGCGCCGCCGGAGGCCGTGAGCTGGATGCGGCGCAGGCCCGGGGTGGGGCTGCCGGTGGAGAGCCGCGCCGTCTCGGCGTAGGGGGTGCCTTGCAGGCACTGGAAGATCGCCGAGTGCTCGGAATCAGCCGGCAGTAGGCGTGAGCCGCTTATCTCCAGCTCCGGCAGCACCACGGGCCCGGCGGCGATCAGGGTTTCCTTATTGGCCAGTGCCAGATCCTTGCCGGCGCGGATGGCGGCCAGGGTGGGCAGCAGGCCAGCGCAGCCCACGATCCCCGTAACCACCAGGTCGGCCGTGGACCAGGCGGCGGCGGCGCAGAGGCCCTCAGAGCCCCCCAGCAGCTCGGGCATCCGGGCGGGCCTGGCGGCGGGTTCCAGGGCCTGCAGCCGCTCGCACAGCTCGCTGACGCGCTCGGCATTGGCCAGGGCCACCACTTCAGGCGCATGGCGCTGGATCTGACTCACCAATAGATCCAGGTTGTTGCCGGCCGTGAGGGCCACCACCCGGAAGCGGTCCGGGAATTCCTCGGCCAGTTCAAGGGTTTGGGTGCCGATCGAGCCGGTGGAGCCGAGCACGGAGAGGGCTTTCACGGCGGCAACTCAAGTGGTAGCAAGTCTCCCATTGACCCTGCAGGATGCCCCGCAGTGATCCCGGCTGTTGTGTGCTCTATGCCGATCCCTGGCTGCTGGCCCTGCTGAAGCCCTCGGGCCTGCTTAGCCAGCCGGGGCTTGGGCCCGAGCTGGCCGATTCCCTAATCAGTAGGGCCCAGGAGCGGTGGCCGGAGGTAAGGCTGGTGCACCGCCTCGATCGCGATACCTCGGGGCTGATCCTGCTGGCCAGAGACGCCACCACCCATCGGGCCCTAAGTGCCGCTTTCGCCGAACGGCGCGTGCGCAAGACCTACCTGGCCGTGGTCCAGGGGCTGCCTGCGGATCGGGGCGGGGTAATCAACCAGCCGCTAGCCCGGATCGCAACTCGGCCGCCCCGCTATGGGGTGGTGCCGTTAGAGCAGGGGGGCAAGCCGGCCCTCACCCGCTGGCGAGTGCTGAGGCGCTTCGAGGGCTCGAGTTTGCTGTTGCTGCAACCCCGCACCGGCCGCTCTCATCAGTTGCGGGTGCACCTGGCGGACCTTGGCCATCCGGTGCTGGGCGACCACCTCTACGGAGACCCTGCCGCGGCGCCGCGGCTGCAGCTCCATGCCGCCGGTCTGCAGCTGCTGCATCCGGCCACGGGCAAGCCGCTGCATTTGCGCAGCCGTTGCTTTGGCGATGGGCTGGTGGGGGTGGATCCCCTTAACTGATCCCAGTTGAACTTTTCCCATGGCGGCACTGCCCGTGTGGCTGCAGCGCTGGAACTTCATCGACCGGGCCAAGCTCGAGCGCCAGCTCTGGGATGCCTTCGAGCGGCAAGAGGACCTGCAGGCCCTGGTGGATAGCTGTGAGCCGGGCTTTCAAAAAGAGGTGTGGACCACCACCCTGGAGCGGATTCGCAAGATCGAGCGGATGATGCAGGGCCGTCAGGCACCCGAGTCGAGCGAGGACTGAGTAAGGGCTTGCACTCAGGTGCTGGCGGTGATCGAGAGACAAACCAGGTCAACTTGGACCTTTTCGAGGCGGTTGTCGTTGGTTATTAGGGCTACGCAGCCGTGCTGCAGAGCAGTGGCCAGGTGTATCGCATCAGGTGTTTTAAGGCCGTGGATGGCGCGTAGTGCGGTGGCATGGGCGAAGCTGGCATCGTTGATGCTGAGCCACTCAAACTGCCGCAGCCAGGACTGATAGCTAACCAGCAGATCGATTTGCTGGCGGGCTAGGGGCTGCACCAGGCATTCCAGCTGAACCAGGGGGGATATTGCCAGGGTTCGGTCCTCGGCTAGCTGATTTGCCAGGCACCGCCGGGCTGCTTCGCCAAACTGGGAATGGTGTTCTAGGGCGTAGATCAGCACACAGCTGTCGACATAGACCAGGCTCCTCAATCCCAACTGGCGCGCTGTGCCTGGATGTCGGCTTCGATCGCAGTGTGGCTGCGCTGCAGGTGGGAAGGTAAGGGGTTGGCGTCTAGCCAGGCGATCGGGTCGAGGGTGCAGGGTGGACTTTCCACGGCCACGAGCCTCACTGCAGGGATGCCCCGCTGGGCGATTACCACCTCTTCACCGGCTTGGGCGGCTCGGACTAGGCGGGAGAGCTGATTTTTGGCTTCGAGGATGTTGACCTGCATGAGATCAACTTAGCCAGAAGCACAGCAAGCTGGCCAGATTGTTGGGCATGCTCAGCCCCGCAGCCATTCCGTGATGCCTCCAGGCCTGTCGATCAGCTCGATGCCCTGGGCCCTCAGGCCATCGCGGATGCCGTCGGCAGCAGGGAAATCCTTGGCGGCCTTAGCGGCCTGACGCTGATCGATTTGGGCCTGGATCTCGGCGTCGCTGGGGCCGGGGCTGGTGCTGCTGGTTTTGGCCTCGGTTTCGCTCTGGAGGCCAAGCACTCCGGCCAGTTCCAGCAGCAGCTGGCCTTGATCTACCAGCTCTGGAGCCCGGGCCTCCTCGGCGGCGCTGGTGTCGCCGCGCTCCAGCCGATTGGCGAGGGCGCGCAGGGGCTTGGCCAGCTCAAACAGCACCGCCAGGGCGGCGGAGGTGTTGAGGTCGTCGTCCATGGCGGCGGCGAAGCGCGCACGGGCGGCGGCGAGCTCTGGGGTGGCGCCAGGGTCGGGGCTTGAGGTGGCGGCGGCGAGGCCCAGGGCCGCATTGAGACCCTTCCAGCCGGTGGCGGCGGCCTCAAGGGCGTCGGCGCTGAAGTCGAGCGGCTTGCGGTAGTGGGCCTGGAGGGTGAACAGGCGCAATGTCATCGGCGTGATGCCGGAATCGAGCAGGGCGCGGATGGTGGTGAAGTTGCCCAGGGATTTGGACATCTTCTGGCCGCCCACATTGACCATGCCGTTGTGCAGCCAATAGCGGGCCAGCTCCTGGCCGCTGGCCGCCTCCGACTGGGCAATTTCGTTTTCGTGGTGGGGAAAGATCAGGTCGGCGCCACCGAGGTGGATGTCGATCGTGTCGCCGAGCTCCTCGCGCACCATCGCTGAGCACTCGATATGCCAGCCGGGCCGGCCTGGACCCCAGGGCGAATCCCAGCTGGGTTCGCCGGGTTTGGTCCCCTTCCAGAGGGCAAAGTCGAAGGGGTGTTGCTTGCGGGCCTCCTCTGCAGTGGCCACTCGGCCGGCGGCGTTGTCCTGCTGCTCGGCTAGGTCGCGGCCGGAGAGCTTGCCGTAGCCGGCATGCTTCATCACGGCGAAATAGACATCACCATCGGCGCTGTAGGCGGCCCCCTTGGCTTCCAGTTCGGTGATCAGGCTGCGAATGGCGTCCAGGCTTTGGGTGGCCCGCGGCATACGGTCGGGCGGCAGGATATTTAGCCGGGCCATGTCGGTCACGAAGGCCTCGATGTTGCGCTCACTCACCGCCTGCATCGAGCTGCCCTCCTCCGCTGCGCGACCCAGGATCTTGTCGTCGATGTCGGTGTAGTTCTGCACAAACGTCACCCGGTAGCCGCTCCACAGCAGGTGGCGGCGCAGCACATCCCAGGCGATGTAGCTGCGGGCATGGCCCAGGTGGCAGAGGTCGTAGACCGTCACGCCGCAGCAGTAGATGCTCACCTGGCCCGGCTCGAGCGGCTGGAATTCCTCGATGCGGCGCGTGAGGGTGTTGGTGAGGCGCAGGGTCATTGAGCTGCTGGTTACTTGGCTTCCATCCAGTTAGGACCCACGCCCGTCTCCACCACCAGGGGCACCGACAGGGCCACGGCCCGCTCCATGGTTTCACGGGTCAAGGTGAGCACCGCTTCGAGGGCCTCGGGAGCCGCTTCGAGCACCAGTTCGTCGTGCACCTGCAGCAAAAGTCTTGCGGGTAGCTGGGCCGCCTCTAGCTCCCGGTGCAGCTGCACCATCGCCAGCTTGATGATGTCGGCGCTGGATCCCTGGATCGGTGCGTTGGCAGCAGCCCGCAACTGTTGGGCCTCCATGCCACCGCGGCGGGCCACCTCCAGGTCGATCTCGAGGGGATCCTTGCCCCGCAGCCGGCCCAGGCCATTGGGGTCGAAGTGGAAGGGGCGGCGGCGGCCCAGGATCGTTTCCACGTAGCCCCGGCTCAGGGCCAGCCGCTCCTGCAGCTCCAGGAAGGCGAACACCTTCGGGTAGCGCTGCTTGTACTTACCCAGAAACTCTTTGGCGTCGGCCTGGCTCACGCCCGTTTCTCGGGCGAAGCGCTGGGCGCCCATGCCGTAGATCACGCCGAAGTTGATCGTCTTGCCCAGGCGGCGTTCATCCGGCGTCACGGTGTCCTTCTCCAGCAGCAGCCGGGCGGTGAGGGCGTGTACGTCGTCGCCGGTGCGGTAGGCCTCCACCAGCACCGCTTCGCCAGAAAGGTGGGCCAGGATGCGCAGCTCGATCTGGGAGTAGTCGGCGCTGATCAGCGACCAACCCTCCTGGGGCAGGAAGGCCTTGCGGATTCGCCGCGAAAACTCGGTGCGGATCGGGATGTTCTGCAGGTTGGGGTTGCTGCTGCTCAGGCGCCCGGTGGCGGTGACGGCCTGGTTGAAATCGGTGTGCACCCGCCCGGTTTCCGGCTCCATCAGGGCCGGCAGGGCATCCACGTAGGTGCTCTTGAGCTTGCTGAGGGTGCGGTGCTCCAGCACCAGGGGCACCACTGGGTGATCGGTTTCGAGCTTCTCGAGCACGGTGGCATCGGTGCTCCAGCCGGTTTTGGTTTTGCGAGATTTCTTGCGATCCAGCCCAAGGGTGTCGAACAACAGTTCGCCCAACTGTTTGGGGGAGGCGAGGTTGAAGTCCACCCCGGCGGCGGCCTTGGCCTCGCCCTCAAGGCGATCCAGGGTGATTTTGAGCTCGGCGCTGAGCTCACCCAGGTAGGCGGTGTCGACGCGGATGCCGGTGGCCTCCATCAGGGCCAGCACCGGCTCGAGGGGCAGCTCCAGCTGGTCGAGCAGCTCGGGTAGGGCAGCGCCCATGGCGGTGAGCTCGCGGCGCAGCAGCTGGGCCAGGCGCCAGGTGAGGTGCACATCCATGCCGCAGTAGAGGGCGGCTGCGCCGATCGCCACGGCGGCGAAATTGGCGCCCTTGGGCACTAGCTCGCTGTAGCTGGTGGGGCTGAAGCCGAAGTTGCGCTCGGCCAGGGCATCGAGGCCGTGCTTCTCGCCGGCATCGCGCAGGTAATCGGCCAGCATCGTGTCCATCACCACCCCCTCCAGGCGCAGGCCGTGGCGCAGCAGGATCAGCCGGTCGTACTTGGCGTTTTGCAGAGCCTTGGAGTGGGAGGCGCTGGCCAGCCAGGGGGCCAGGGCGGTGAGCACCGCAGCTAGGGGCAGTTGCTGAATCTGTTGAGGAGGTTGTACAGATGTACAACCTCCCGGAGCGCTTTCTGTTGAGGTTCCAGAAGGGATCTTCAGAAGCTCCTGGATGTCCCCGCTGGCTTGGCTCTGCTGCGCTGGGAGCTGCTCGGGAAGATGGTGGCCGATCGGGATGTAGGCCAGTTCCCCCGGGCCATCTCCCCAGGCCACGCCCACCCCCACCAACTCAGCCTGGAAGGGGTTGAGGCTGGTGGTTTCGGTGTCTAGGGCCACGGGGCGGCCCGGATCTGTGCAGCCGTTGAGGCGCTGCACCAGGGCGGCCAGGCCCTCGGCGCTGGTGACCAGCTGGGGCTTGAGGGCCGGCAGGGCTGGGGCTTCTTCAGGGGGGTTCGCCTCTGGGCTGCCGCTAGTGGCGGTTTGGGCGGTGGCTGGGCTGGGCGTGCCGCTGCCTGGGCTGGATCCCTCGCTGGGCTGCGGCGGCACGGCCGAGAACAGCTGGGCGAAGTTGGGCACCTGTTTCACCAGGCTGTAAAGCTCCAGCTCCTCCAGGCTGCCGGCCAGGGCGTCGGCCTTCACAGCCCCCAGCTCCAGCCGGGGCTCGCTGGGCAGGGGGATGTCGATCAGGATTTCGGCCAGCATCCGCGAGCGGTAGGCGTTGTCGCGGTCGGCGCGCAGCTTGTCCACCAGGGCTCCCTTAAGCACGCCCTTGGGGTCCTTGGCTTTGGGGCCCGCCAGCTCGAGCGCCTCAAGGGCGGCATAGATGCCGTCCACATGGTCGTAGGCGGCTAGGAGGTTGATGGCGGTCTTGGGGCCCACCCCCTTAACGCCTGGGATGTTGTCGGAGCTGTCGCCGGTGAGCGCCTTGAGGTCGACCACCTCTTCGGGGGTGACGCCGAGCTTGGCGATCACGCCCTCGCGGCGGATCTCGCTGGGGCCGCTGTTTTTGGCGTAGGGGCCGCCACCCATGTAGAGCACGGCGATGTCGCGCTCGTCGTCGACCAGTTGGAACAGGTCGCGGTCGCCCGAGAGGATCCGCACCCGCCAGCCGGCGTTGGCGGCCCTGTTGGCCAGGGTGCCGAGCACGTCGTCGGCCTCGAAGCCCGGTGCCATCGCCAGCGGTATGTCGAGGCTCTCGGCCAGGATCTGCTGCAGGTTGGCCAGATCGGCGAAGAAGTGCTCCGGCGCCACATCCCGGTGGGCCTTATAGGCCGCATCGGCCTCGTGGCGGAAGGTGGGTTCGGCCGTGTCGAAGGCCACCACCAGGCCATTGGGCTTGAGGCCTTTGCAGTTGTCGAGCAGGGCCTTTAAGAAGCCGTAGGTGACGCTGGTGGGCACCCCCGCCTTGGTGCTCAGCCCCCCTTCGCCCCCCTTGGCGAAGGCGTAAAAGCTGCGGAAGGCCAGGGAGTGGCCGTCGATCAGCAGCAGCAGGGGCTTGGTGCCAGGGGCCACGGTGCTGCCAGGGGTGATGGGTCGGGTCAGCCTGCCAGAGCTCAGGGAGCCAGGCGCAGGGTGAAGCAGAGAGGGGTTTTCTAGGGAGACTCTGGAAAACGCAGGGCATCCACGCGAGAATAGGTGCGCATACCAAGGCCGGGACTGGGGTGATGGGCGGCAAGCAGCTCGGGTTTGCTGATTACGAGCAAACAACAGCCAAAAAGC
>NZ_JAGQBS010000021.1:0-19890 GCF_024345755.1 Cyanobium sp. L1E-Cus
CGTGCCGGTGATGGAGGTAATAGCGCTGGCATCGATGGTGCCAGTGGTTAGACCATCAAGTGCCGTCAGGTCGTCAGCAGCAATCGATCCGGTGTCCGTGAGGGTGACTGCTTTTTCGCCTAGACCAGATATTTGATCTGATTCATAGGAACCCGTTACCGCAGCGAGCGTGCCGGTGATGGAGGTAATAGCGCTGGCATCGATGGTGCCAGTGGTTAGACCATCAAGTGCCGTCAGGTCGTCAGCAGCAATCGATCCGGTGTCCGTGAGATCTAGGAAGATATGTTGATGTCCATTGAAATTGTTGCCACTTGAATCCTCGAGGGAAGACCTAAAAGAAGGATCAGAGATGAATGCATTTATTTCGGCTGCCGAATACAGTGAGATAGATGATAACGGCGTCTCGAGGCAATGGTTCCAAGAGAGCTGTGCAAAACGGTTGAAAGGAACTACTGCACTTATTGCTCCGCAAAGATTCCAGCTACCTCCGTTTCCCGCATGCCCGACTACGCCCTTGCTTGCTGCAACCCTGCCTCCAGTGTATTGAGCTAAGAGTTGCAAAAACTCTTGATCGGCTCCAATT
This sequence comes from Cyanobium sp. L1E-Cus, assembly GCF_024345755.1. Lineage (NCBI taxonomy): Bacteria > Bacillati > Cyanobacteriota > Cyanophyceae > Synechococcales > Prochlorococcaceae > Cyanobium > Cyanobium sp. L1E-Cus. The sequence goes on from NZ_JAGQBS010000021.1 coordinate 584, forward strand.
TGGCAAGCAAACAGGTCAACGACCTCCAAGTTCCAACTGCTCACCACGTCCACTTGCTCCCTAAGGACAGCGGCCGTGATTGGTTGGGCTCCGATCAGAGCAACTCCTGGCCTGCCGTGGCACAGCAGCTGCAAGCGACGTGCCCCGGTTGCCGATAGGGCCTCAGCGATCCTGCTAATAGCGTCAGCATCACGATCGACTTGCACCGCAACTACGTTGTCAACTAACCCGTCGAACAGCAAATCGAGGTCAGGCAGCCCAGCGTCGTAGACGAGCAAAGTGGGCAGCAAGGTCGAAGAAACACTCACAGCAGATAAGGCTAGTACGTCTAGACACGCTAGCCCAGGGAGGCCCAGCAAATTATGACGAATCAGCATCTCATGGCTTTTCGATTTTAAAATCCTGACTATTTAGGGGCCCTTGAAAAAGCCAGATCGATTGCAGCGCAGCTTGTTTCAGCGATCAAAACCCGATGAACTGGCCTTGATCAGGGCAATCGACGCTTGCTGCAACTGCTGAGCACCGCAGATGTACCGGAAACTCCATAATGGCCAGCTCTCAATCAAGGATTTTCATGTGCCTTTTGGCGGCACGTTGGATTCGGACAACCGCTGGGGGCTCTTTTCCTCGCTAATTCCATGGGAAGAGCTGGAAGAAACATACGCCCCTCAGTTCAGCCCCACGTCTGGCGCTCCTGCAAAGCCTGTACGGCTTGCATTTGGTGCGCTGTTTATCAAACAGCGGCTTGGCTTAACGGACGAGGAGACCGTCGAGGAGATCAGAGAAAATGCTTTTATGCAATTTTTTCTTGGCTTTGCCGGACATTCCAGTAAAGCACCATTTGACCCATCGATGATGGTTCATTTCCGTAAGAGATTCTCGGAGGAGGATCTCAATCGGATCAATGAACTTTTTGCCGGACGCGGTAAGGCCTTGGTGCTCGAGGCTGTGGCGTCACTCCCAGACGATGACTCTGATGATCCAGATGCCGGATCAGGCGAACAGATTTCACTTGATCACTTCATGAAGCCTGCGGATTGGCCAGAGGACAAGAACTGGGGATCACTGACCATCGATGCATTTTGCACGCCAGCAGACATCACCTATCCGACTGATCTGAAGCTGCTAAACGAGGCGAGGGAATCAACCGAACGTATCATTGATGACCTGTGCATCCACCACTCAGATTTTCGCAAATACAAGCCACCTTACGATCGTGGTAGAGCTCGTGCTGGTTTCCTCAATGTCGCTAAACAGAAGAAGCCACGCCGCAGGAAAATAAAAGCCGCCATACGCCGTCAGCTCGACTATCTGCAGCGGAATCTTGATGCTATCGATCTCCTGAACACTTCTGGTGCAATGCTTTCGGGCTTGAAGACCCATTGGTGGCAGATACTGCTCGTGATCAGCGAGCTGCACCGCCAGCAAAGCATCCTGTTGTACTCCAAGACGCGCAGCATGCCCGATCGCATTGTGAACTTGGTTCAGAGACACGTACGGCACATTGTTCGAGGCAAGACGAGAGCTGCTATTGAGTTTGGCACCAAAAATAGTGTCTGCGCGAAACGGCTTTGCCTTGCTGCACAGGATCAGCTGGGATCCATACAACGAAGCCGAAGACCTGATTCCACAAGCTAAGAAATACAAGCAAGAGTATGGCTGCTATCCCGAGCGAATCTGTGCAGATCGTATCTACATCAACACCAAGAACCGAAACTTCTGTGTTCGGAACGATATACGGCTTTCTGGTAAGCGATTGGGAAGGCTGCCTAAGAATCCAGCGATTAGTGCTGCTCAAAAGCAGCAGCTCAGCGCAGACCAGCGGAGACGAAACGAAGTGGAAGGATACTTTGGATCAGGGAAGAGGAAGTATTCACTAGATTTGATTATGGCTCGGTTGAGCAAAGGTTCAGAGAACTCGATTTCTATGGCCTTTGTGGTGATGTGCGCAGAGAGGATCCGGAAGCTCCTCCGCCTCTTTTTTATCACTCTTTTTGCCTGGTTGTGCACCTGGCAACGGTCAGGTTGCCTCTGGTTGGGGCTCGGAAGCATTTGGCAGCTTGAAACTCACGAATCACTGGCCACTGGATAACCGTGCGTTTGAACTTCCTACTCCCTGCTATACGGTTGAAATCGGATCTGGCGTCCGGGTCGCTTTTTAAGGATTCCCTATTTGCAATCAAATAGGCGCACAGCCCAAGACTGCGACCAAGGCGAGGAATAGCAGGTAGCGAGATGTTCCGGGTTTTCTAGATAGTCACATCAGCAAAGGCGAGTAAGCCAGCCCAAGTGCGTCTTTGTAACAGGTAATCTACCCGATTTAGCAGGGTTTTGGCACACCGCAAATTGGCGTAGCGTCACCTCCAACCTGGAGGCCGATGAAGCCCTCCTCAACGTATAGCTGGGCTGAGATTGGGGCACCACGGATCAAAACTGAACCCACCTGACGGTCTGCCATGGCCCTGCTTACCAGAGCAAGAAGCTTGGGGCCCGGCTGGACCGGAAGGAAGTCCTGGGGTTTCTGTGCACCGCGCCAAGCGCCACGTTCTCTCCGTCCGCGGAGATGCCACCTCCTCGGACAGCCGTCACGGGCTTGGAGAACTCACTTGTGTAGCGATCAACAGCCCTCTCCCCTCCGGGCTGCCCGGAAGCGCTGCTCAATCGGGTGGGCGACGGCCATCACGCCCAGGCTGATGGAGATGCCGATGGCACAGGCAAGCAGACGTTTGTCCGCCATCAGCGGCAGGTCGGCGGCGTTGCTGTTAAACAGCACGATCGTGGCCGTGAGAACGGTGACCATCAGGGCTGGATGGCCTTTGCGGGCGGCGACCGCGGCGGTGATCGCGGCCAGGGCGATGGCCGGCACCTGAAGGGGCAGGGTGTGGGGCAGGGCCGGGGCCACCAGGATCACCAGCGCAACGCCCCCCAAGGTTCCCAGGGAGCGGTGCAGGGCGACCCTCCAGGCATCCCGCACGAACGGCCGCAGCACCAGAAAGGGCGTAAGGATCAACCACAGCCCATTGGTGTGCCAGTGGTGCTGAAGGGCGATCGGGGTGGTGATCAAGGTGGTGGCCGCCAGCAGCACGCCGTAGGCCAGGGCGCGGCGCCAGCTGTGCGCCACCGCAAACGCCGCTGGGGTGCCGGCCCCATCAGGGCGGGGCACCAGCTTGCTGAGCAGCAGGGTGGTGAGACTGCCTGAGGCGAGCACGCCGAACACCAGCCTGGCCAGGTCGCTGGTGGTGGCCGTGGCCGCCAGCGGACTGTTGGTGACCAGCAGGCAGAGGCTCACCACCATCAGCCAGTAGACCGGCTGCAGCTGCCAGCGGGCGCTCAGGCCCAGGGCGAGGGCGGTGAGCGTCATCACGACGGTGCCGGCAGCCGGATCGCCTTGGCTCAGCGCGGCCGGGATGGTGAGCACCGCCAGGCTGCCAACACCCAGCAGGGCCTGACGCCAGCCCAGCTTGATCCCGATCACCAGGGTGGCCAGGTTCGCCGCACTGAGCAGGCCCACGGCCCGCTCGAGGCCAAGCCCGCGGGCGATCTGCTCCGTCAGCACCAGGCAGAGCACCACCACCAGCACCAGCACCACGGCCCGCGTGCGTGATGTCATCCCAGGCGGCCTCGTTCGACGGGTGACCCAGTCAACTGCCCCACGGGTCACCCACCGGGCTGATCTCATGGCAACTCCCTAGCTGCGGTCGTTAAGCCGTGACGGGGATGGGCGGGGCCGCAGTTGCGCATGCAAAATAGGTGGGAATGGCATGCGTTAGATCCGGCTGGACCTCGCCTCCATTCAGTTCCCACTCCAACGCGCATCCATTCCGTGGCAACGTCCGCAGGCGAACTCGCTCTGGATCAGACAGCCGAACATCAACGCTTGAAGGAGGCCAATGAGGGCCTCCATCCGTGGCGCAAGTGGGGCCCCTATCTGAGCGAACGGCAGTGGGGCACGGTGCGTGAAGACGACAGCCCTGATGGCAATGCCTGGGAATCCTTCAGCCACGATCAGGCCAGATCACGTGCCTACCAGTGGGGAGAAGATGGACTTGCAGGCATCAGCGACGACCGCCAGCTTTTGTGCTTCGCCTTGGCACTCTGGAATGGCAAGGATCCGATCCTCAAGGAACGGCTGTTTGGCCTCACCAATAGCGAGGGAAACCATGGCGAAGACGTCAAAGAATATTACTACTACCTGGACTCAACACCAACGCATTCCTACATGCGTTATCTCTACAAATATCCACTCAATGCTTACCCCTACAACGACCTTGTTGCCACCAACAAAGCCAGGTCGCGATACGAGCCTGAATATGAACTGATCGATACGGGCATCTTCGACAAGAATGAATACTGTGATATCGAAGTTGAATACGCCAAGGCTGATGCCGAAGATCTGCTGATCCAGATCACGGTGCATAATCGCTCCAGTCAAACGGCCAAGATCGCCGTATTGCCAACCCTCTGGTTTCGCAATACATGGGATCAGGGCAACAGCCCAAAACCCTTGATCAAGGCAGAGCCTTGCCATGCAGGCCAAGGGAGACTCCACGCAACGCATCCCGACCTTGGTGATTTTGCGCTGCACTGCAACGGGGCCGATGAACTGGTGTTGACGGAGAACGAAACGAACACAGAGGTCATCTTCCAGCAACCCAACCAATCCCCTTACACCAAATGTGGCATCAACCGCTACGTGGTTCAGGGCGAGACGGCAGCTGTCAACCCTTCCCAGCAAGGCACCAAAGCAGCCGCCATTTACAACCTCTCGATTGGAGCCCATGCCTCAAGCACCATCAAGCTGCGACTAACCAAGTCAACACCTGAAACACAGAACAACTCTGCCGATCAAGATTTTGATCAGATCTTGGATCGCAGAAAACAGGACTGCGATGACTACTACGCCTCTGTCATGCCAGCTGGATTCAGCGCTGAGCAAAAGCTGGTGTTCAGGCAGGCGATGGCAGGGATGCTGTGGTCCAAACAGTTCTACAACTACGACATCACACTCTGGCTCCAGAAACGGGGCATTGATCCACTGGGTTTCAACGACGGACAGGGTTTCAGGAATCAGCAGTGGCATCACATGAACAACAGTGATGTGATCTCCATGCCAGACAAATGGGAATATCCTTGGTACGCGGCCTGGGATCTCGCCTTTCACACAAGCACTTTAGTTTTTGTCGATCCAAGCTTCGCCAAGCAACAGCTCAGCTTGATGCTGAGCAGCCAATATCTACACCCCAACGGGCAAATTCCTGCCTATGAGTGGAACTTCGGCGATGTCAATCCACCAGTGCATGCCTGGGCGACTTTCAATGTCTACCTATCCGAAGCGGCACTCTATGGCCAAGCTGATCATCAGTGGCTGAAAGAAAGCTTTCACAAGCTTCTCATCAACTTTGCCTGGTGGCTAAATCGAAAAGATGCCAATGGCAATAATGTGTTTCAAGGCGGCTTTCTTGGCCTCGATAATATCGGCATTTTTGATCGCACTGAATCACCAGAGATGGGCGGCAGCTTGGAGCAAGCTGATGGCACAGCGTGGATGGCTTTTTTTGCCCAAACCATGGTGCAAATCTCTGTGGAGCTGGCCCGAAAAGATGAAACGTATCGAGAATACCCAGTCAAATTCATAAGGCAATATCTCTCAATCGCCCATGCAATGGTCAATCGCAATGCGAGCGAAAGTATGTGGGATGATCAGGATGGATTTTTATATGATGTACTCCGTAAAAGCGACGGCAGCTCAACGCGCTTAAAGGTCCGATCGATGGTGGGCCTGATTCCATTGTGTGCTGTACAAGTCTTCGAGCAGGATGTCATGGAGCAGTTCCCTGAACTGCCTGGCCTGCTGCATCGGCTCCAGGATAAATATCCAGTTCAGCACAGCTCTTTCCACGACATCAGTCTCAAGGGTCATGCCAACCGACACATGATGTCAGCCCTTAATGAGAGCAATCTTCGCCGCGTGCTGAAGATCATGCTTGATCCTGATGAGTTTCTCAGTGACCATGGCATTCGCTCGATCTCAAAACGGCACGAAAGTGACCCCTATCGCTTTGTACATAATCAACAAGAGTTCGTTGTCCAATACCTGCCCGCTGAGTCCGATTCAGGTCTTTTTGGCGGCAACAGCAACTGGCGCGGTCCGATCTGGATGCCAGTTAACTACATGATTATTCGCTCCTTGGTGGTTTACTTCTGTTACTACGGCAAGGACTTCAAGGTTGAATTCCCAACCGGCAGCGGCCAATTGGCAAACCTCTATGAGATCGCCGAGCAACTCGCGCACAGGCTCGTCTCCATTTTTACACGCAATGCTGAAGGTCAAAGGCCAGTTTTTGGCAGCCAGCAGACCTTCCAGAGCGATCCCCACTGGAAGGATTATCTGCTGTTTCATGAGTACTTCCATGGTGACAATGGGGCCGGCATTGGCGCCAGCCATCAGACCGGCTGGAGTGGTCTTGTCCTTAATTTGACCCACTATTTCGCCGTTAATACCCAGGAAAGCCTGTTGGCCCGTGGCCTTACGGGACCAGCGCCTAATGTGCACCAGGGCGTCCGCTGAGTCAGAGGTGCTCAGCCACCTACGCCTGCCTGCACCGCCAACGCCACGCGATGGGCAGGCTCGGTCCGATCGGCATGCCATCTGCCCCTTCTTCATGCCAGCCAAGAGGCGGCCTACTAACAAGCACAATGCCCATAGTTGCTATCATTCATCGATACCTCTAAAGCAAAGCTAGCCCAGCAGTGCTTGCCTAGCATCTGCAAATTGCAAATCAGCTCTTAGAAGTATTGAAACGGAAGCCATGCGATGATTAGAGAGATTTTCAGCTCTCGTTATGAGCGCCTCACCCGTTGATGCTTTGGGCTACGTCGCCGCAGTGCTGACGACGTCAAGCTTCTTCCCTCAGGCCCTGAAGACCCTGCGCACCGGCGACACCTCTGGTATCTCGCTAGGGATGTATTTGATGTTCACTTCAGGCGTTGTTGTCTGGGCAATTTTTGGCATGGTCACGGGCGATGGACCTGTTCTAATTTCCAACCTCATTACTGCCTTGCCTGCGGGGTTAATTCTGCAACGCAAAATTGTGAATATTAGCCGCTAAGGCACATCCATCGCTGATCACTCCATGAGCCCTCCCCCTAGCAGAGCCCTGGCGGTGCCTTTCCTCGGGGTTCTGGCCGGCCTGCAACTAATCGACCCGAGCGTGGCCAACACAGCCCTGGTGAAGGCCGGCCAAGCCCTTGAGATGCAGGGCGCCACGTTGGCCCTGGCTGCCAGCATCTCCACCCTGGCTCAGGCAGCCACTGTGCTGCTGATGGGCTTTCTTGGCGATCGCCTGGAGCGCCGTCAAGTGTTGATGGCCGCCTTGCTGATGCTCATTGTAGGTGATGGGATCGCCATGGCGGCGCCCCATGCGGGCCTGTTTCTGTTGGGTCGTGCCGTGGCGGGCATCGCCGTCGGTGCCGTGCTCGTGCTGTCCTTTGCAGCCGTGGGCGCCGTGAGCCGTCCCGACCAGCTGGGCAAGGCGTTGGGCATGTGGCACCTCTGCACCATCACTGGCTTTATCGCCGCCTCACTCCTGGGTGGCCTGTTGGCCAACAGCAGCTGGCGTCTGGCCCTCGGCCTGGTGCCCCTACTGGCGCTGCTCTGTCTGCCATGGCTGCCCGCGCTGTTGCCGCCGATGCCCGCCAACCCCAAGCTCAGACCCGATTGGCCGGGGCTGATCAGCATCGCTGGAGCGATGGTGCTCTTTTTGAGTGGTGTGAGTCACGCCATCAAGGGGTTTACCTCGCCGCAGTTCCTGGTGCCCACCCTCTCTGGGATGGTGCTGTTCGGAGTGCATCTGCTGATCGAGCGAAGCCGTCAGGAGCCGATCTTCCCTGTTGCGCTATACCGCCGTGGTTGCTTCACTGCGGCGATCGTGAGCGCCATCGCCGGCAACTTCGCCTGGGCTGTGGTGCAACTGCAAACGAGCAATTTCTGGCAGCTGGTGCAGCACTTCAGTACCGCTCAGGTGGCACTAGCCCAGCTCCCCCTTCTCGTTTGTTGTGCCGTTGGCGCTGTGCCGGCCGGCCGGCTGATGCGGGCCGGTCGCCGCACCACCCAGTTGATGGCTGCTGGCATCGTGTTGCTCGTGCTCGGGCTGTTGTGGTTTGCCGCGATCCGCGCCGACAGCTCCTACAGCTCCCTGGTGATGCCGATGGTGCTGGTGGGCAGTGGTCTGGCCTTCATGGCCGTGCCCCAGGCGGCGTTGTTCGTCCAGGAGGCTCCGCCCGGCTCGCTCGGCCCCGTCACGGCCTTTCGAACCACCAGCGGACAATTTGGCTTCGCCTTGGGTTTCGCCGCCAGCGCGGCGATGGTGAATGGCTTTGGTGCCGCCAACCTGCATGAACAGGTGCTGAAGCTGGGCTCCACAACCGTTTGGAGTTCCGAACTCGAAGCCAAGGTGCGGGCGGCCCTGGGCAGCGGCAGGCTGAGCCACGCCAAAGGCTTGCCGGCGCAGGCGATCCAGCTGATGTCCGACACCTACGCCAGTGGCCTGGCGGGCACCATGCTTGTCACAGCTGTGCTGGTGGGATTGCTCGGCGCGATCACCCTCCTGTTGCTGGTGATCGGCCACCAGCAACAGGATGTTGAACAGGGGGCTCGGGCCTAGGGCGTCTCTGCCCCGGGTTCATGGCCTTGGGTGATGGCTCCCACAAAGGAGGCATGGTCTGCCTCGGCCAGATCCGCATGGTGCATGGCCTGCTCCAAAAGACCCTGGGCAAAGTGCTTCGGGTCATCGATATGGGCGGCAATGGCACGGCGGTCGCCGCCTCTGGCATGGGCCTTGGCCAGCGTCCAGCCGCAGAGATTGCCGTAATCCTTGAGGCCATTGCCATCCAACTGGGCCACATCCACCGATCCCTTCCAATCGCGGAAATGGCGAACATAGATGTGATCACCTGAGGGGTTGGTGCCCCAACCCAGAAAGGGATCACTGGCGGTTTGCAGCAACCGCTGCCCTTCCACCACCCGCTGACCTTGATGCTCCGGTGCAGGCAGATTCACGTAAGGAGCCAGCACGGAGGGTTCGGCTTGCTTGCCCTGAAGCACTAGGACGTCCTCAGGGTGCTGGCCCACGAACAGGTTGATGCCGCAGCGGGTGCCGATGGAACCCACGCCCACCGCCTTAAGGGAGGAATCTTTGTGCTGGTAGTGGCCCATCAAGTGCTGCATGGTCGAGGCTATCGAGCCCATGTAGCTGCGCAGGCCGTTCTGCGACCAGTCATGCCAGTCCATGCCCGCCAGCCATTCTGGATCAAGGGCGTCAAAGCGCCAGATCAGCGGCGGCTGATGGCGGAAGCGCAGCGCACCGCTGCCATCGGCCTCGCACAATTTGCGCACCGCCTGGCGACTATCCCGTTGTAGGGCGGCCGTCGTCACCTTTTTCAGGTGACCGCGAAAGTTGGCACTGGCGTGTTCGTCGATCAGGCGCTCCAGCGGCAGCTGGGCAACCCACATCGGGATCTGAGGCATGGCAGCAAACTCCGCCATCGCCTCGCCATAGGCGCGCACCGTGCGGCGGCAAACCCTGCTCTGCTGCTTCTCGCTCAGCCCTAGGCTGCGGGCTGCCAACACGAAACTGGCAGCCAGCCGCTGCACATCCCACTCGAAGGGCCCGGGGTGGGTTTCATCGAAGTCGTTGATGCCGAACAGCAGTTGCCGTTCGGGGGAGCCGTAGAAGCCGAAGTTGAGCAGATGGGCATCCCCACAGAGTTGCACCATCAGGCCCGAGTGGGGCTGGCGGCCGAGGTCGGCGGCCATCACGATGGCGGCGCCGCGGAAGAAGGCGAAGGGGCTCTCCGCCATGCGCCGGTGGCGTTCGGAGAGCAGCCAGGGCAGACGGGTGGCCTCCTGTTGTTTCAGAAGCTCAAGCGGATCCAAACGAGCACTGGAGTTCATCGCTGGCCTCTCCACGCCAGAGCTTGGGATAAGCATCGCAGAGGCACAACGGTGGGGAAATGGACGAGCTGCGAGCCTCTCGGCCTGCCCCCAGGCGCTGGTTTTGTCTGCCCTCCCATCAAGGTGTTGAACGGGCTAGCAAGCCAAGGCCTTAGGCCAGACCCGAGCTGGAGCGGATTTCAGGGCCGGAGCACCGTCGCATGCGCGGGTTGATCGAGAGTCATCACCTTGATCGCCCCACCATCCAGCGGTAGCTGGTCGAAGTTGAGGCTGCGTAGGCCGGGGTTGTTGTAAGTCTGGATGTAGTTCACCAGGCTTTTCTGATTGGCCGCCACGATTAATGACCTTGAAGGTTTTGAGGAGTGGGACTATCTGGATATCGATGTCCTCCGTCCTGCCCGATTCATCGGGGACTCATTCCTCAAGGCGAGCACCTGACTCGGAGTTGTTCTCGGTGGGTGCCTAGGCGGGAGGTTGTTGTTGGTTGGTGCCCTGGAGAGTCTTGATCTAGGCAAGTTGTTAATCAACCCACTATCAAGCGACGGGGCTCCTCCGGCAGGCCCCGATCCCCAAGACCCGTTGCACCCCCTCCCTCGCAACGGATCTGAACCAAAAAGCCGGCTAACGGATTTGAACCGATGGCCTTCGCTTTACAAAAGCGCTGCTCTACCACTGAGCTAAGCCGGCAATGGAAGTCGCTTGGTGGCTTCCTTATGTGAGCTTATCGCTCACCAAGCGCCCAGAGCAGCAGCTGGGTGCGGCTTTGGCAGCCGGTTTTGGCCAGCAGGCTCGACATATGACTTTCGACCGTGCGCCTGCTGAGAATTAAGGCGGCGGCAATTGCCTTATTGCTGTAGCCCCGTTCCAGTTGCTCGAGCACACGCCGCTCTGCGGCGGAGAGTTCTGAATGCTCGAAGGCGCTTGAACAGGGCATGGCATTGGTGTGGCTGCCCCTAAGAGTTCCCACACCGTCTCAGGAACTGATCTCTTTCTCCAGGGTTGGCTCAGGGATAGGGGCGGGAGCCGGCAGCTTGGCTCGCCGAATCGGCAGGTTGGCTACCAGGGCCGTGACTCTGTCCTCCGTTTCCAGGGTCACATCCCCTTCCTCAAAGTCGATTTCCACATAACGACTCACAACTTCAAGGATTTCGCGGCGCATCTGTTGCAGCAGCTCGGGATTGAGGTCGCTGCGGTCGTGGGCGAGCACCAACTGCAGTCGCTGCTTAGCCGTGTTGGCACTGGCTGGCTGCCGCCCCAACAGTTTGTTGATCACATCAAGCAAGGTCATCGGCTTCAGAAGATCTTGGTTTGCATCAGTCGCCCGATCGTGGCCCGCAGCCCTTGGCGCTCTTTGCTCGGATCGATCAGCGGCACCTCTTCACCCTGCAGGCGGCGGGCCACATTGGTGTAAGCCCGGCCAGCAGGGGAACTATTGCCAGTGAGGGTGAGGGGCTCACCGCGGTTGGTGCTCACGATCACCTGTTCGTCTTCCAGCACTAGGCCAAGTAGGGGCAGGGCCAGGATGTCGGTGACATCGCTGACGGCCAGCATCTCCTGGTTTGCCATCATTTTGGGCCGCACCCGGTTAAGCACCAGCTGGATTGGCTTTACGCCTTCACTGTTGAGCAGGCCAATCACCCGGTCTGCATCTCGCACGGCCGAAACCTCCGGGGTTGTGACCACGATTGCTTCGCGTGCGGCCGCCATGGCGTTCTTGAAGCCGCCCTCAATGCCCGCCGGCGCATCGATTAAAACGTAATCGAAGTGCTCTCCAAGCATTGCAGCGATCTTACGCATGTCGTCGGGCTGGAGCCACTCGAGCATCCGTGGATTGCCAGCGGGAAGCAAGGCCAGATTTGGCTCCAGCTTGTGCTTTACCAATGCTTGCTCGAGGCGACAGGTTTCGGCCAGCACCTCTTGCGCCGTGTAAACGATCCTGTTTTCCAGGCCGAGCAACAAGTCGAGGTTGCGTAGGCCGAAGTCGGCATCGAGCACGGCGGTGCGAGCCCCTTGCTTGGCAAGGGCTATGCCGAGATTGGCGGTGAGGGTGGTTTTGCCCACGCCTCCTTTGCCGGAGCAGATCAGGATGTAGCGGGTAGACGTGGCGGCCACGGCACAGGCTGGATTGAGGGCAGGTTAAGGCCAAAACCTTGAGTTGCAGGTATTGGGGCTGGCATTGCTACTGGCCGCAGCTGCTCTAAAAGGGGTGTTCAGGCTCTGAGAAGGTATGACCCAAGCCCCAGGTGGGCCTAGCCATCTGCACCACCACCAGCAGCTGCTGGTGATGCCCGATGACGGCGCAGCGGCTGTGGTGGCTTTGATCGACTCTGCCCAGGAGACACTTCGGATCAAGCAGTTCAAGTTGCAGTCGGAGACCATTGAGCAGGCCTTGATCCGGGCTCAGCAGCGTGGCGTGCTGGTGCGGGTGATGCTCAATCCGCACACCTCCGGCGGTGACCGTTGGAATGATGAGGCCCATGCCCGCCTCGATGCCTGCGGCATTCAGGTGGCCTGGACCAGCGAAGCCTTTCCAGTCACCCATGAGAAGTCGCTGGTGGTGGATTCCACCTGCGTGCTAATTGCCACCTTTAACCTCAGCGACAAATACTTCACTGAGACCCGTGACTACGGGGTCGTCAGTTATGCAGTGCCTGTGGTGGAGCAGGTGATCGCCTGCTTTGAGGCCGACTGGAACCGCAGCTTTTTCCATCCCGATCTCACTGTGGGCCTGGTGTGGAGCAGCGTTCACAGCCGCGGCCAGATGGCCAGGATCATTGATATGGCGCTCGAAAGCCTTTGGATTCAGCACCCAAAATTTGTGGATGCGGTGATTTTGGAGAGAATAATTTCGGCCCGGGAGCGCGGCGTGAAGGTGCGCTTCCTCTGTGGTGGCAAGCACGGCATCTCCGACTGGGACATCTACGACACATTCTCTTCGCTGCGGGTAATGGAGCGCTTTGGTGTGAAGGTGCGGCGGCAGAAGCATCTAAAACTGCACGCCAAGTTGCTTTTGGTTGACGGTGCCTACGCCCAGACCGGTTCCATGAACATCGATCGCAGTGCCTTTGATCTGCGGCGCGAGCTTGGCATCGAATCAGATGCTCCCGAGGTGGTGGAGAGGCTGCGCAGCACCTTCCAGGCTGATTGGGATGCGGCAAAGAAATATCACGCTCCAGATCCCCTTGATCCCAGCCTGCACGAGGACGGCGAATTGCCACCAGATCCCCACTTCGTCCATGACTGATCGGCGCCCCAGCCTTTCTGAGTTGTTCTGGGGGATGCTCCAGGTGGCGCTCTCGGCCTTTGGTGGTGGCCTGTCCGCCTGGAGCCAGCGGATTGTGGTCGAGCAGCGCCGTTGGATGTCCAACGAGCAATTCCTCACCGGACTCACGGTTGCCCGCCTTTTCCCCGGGCCAAACCAGATCAACATGGCCGTGTACATCGGCGCCGAGTTCCACGGTTTGCCAGGCGCTTTAGTAGCCCTGGCCGGCATGTTGCTGCTCCCCTTCAGCCTGTTGATGGGGCTGGGTTTGGCCTATTTCCATTTCCACACCATCCCCTCGGTAGATCGGGTGCTTGCCGGAGTGGTGGCGGCAGCAGCAGGGATGGCCCTCTCAATGGGTTTCAAGATTCTTGATCAGTATTGGAATGATCGGGTTGCTTTGTTGCTTGCTGTGGTGGTCTTTCTGGCACTCAGCTTGTTTGACCAGCGCTTGATTCCTGTGGTGTTGATCGCCGGTCCCTTGGCCATGGCTTGGTATTGGCCCCGCCGGCGGACCAACCCATGAGTGGGCTGCTGGCCGCGGCGGTGGCGTGTGAGCCAGCTCGCCTCTCCGATTTGGGCACCTTGGCGCAGGTGCTCTGGCAGTTTTTATCGCTGTCGCTGTTTTCACTCGGCGGTGGCAATACCCTGCTGGCGGAATATCACCATTTGGCGGTGGCCCAGTTTTGCTGGCTTACTAATACCCAATTCGCCGATCTTTATGCCCTGGCGGAGGCGGCACCTGGTCCCAGCTCAATGTTGGTGGGTTTGCTTGGTCTCGGGGCCGGCTGGCGGGAGGGGCCTTTCTGGGCCCTGCTCTGCGCCTACGGCGCCGAAGCAGCGATCCTGTTGCCCTCTACCTTGCTTATGGTCATGGCCTGCCTTAGTTGGAAGCGCCTTGAACACTCCCCCTGGCGCGTGGCGTTTGAGCGAGGCCTAGGGCCAATAACCTTAGGAATTTTGTTTGCCGTGGGGCTCAAGATTCTGCGCACGGCTGACACCAATTGGGCTGGGGTGGTGGTGTCAGTTCTGGTTTGCGTGCTGATGTTGCGCACCCGCATTTCGCCGCTCTGGTTTATGGCGGTGGCCGGTGTGCTGGGCGGTCTGGGTGTAATTAACCGCTAAGGGGCCAGACTGGTTGGGCCGGGTCTATTTGGATGGCGCCCGCCACTATCCGAGCTTCTTCGGCAAACCCGGCTGGGGGGGCGCCCTCTGGGCCCCTAGCCACCGCCCCGGCAATGCGCAGCTGCAGCGGTCGTAGCTGCAGGGCCACGATGCGGGCGAAGTTGTCGCCCTGACAGCCGGCGTGGGCCATACCCCTCAATCGCCCCCACACCAGCACATGGCCTGCGGCTGAAATCCGCGCCCCTGGGTTTACGTCCCCAAGCAGCAGCACGCTGCCCGATGTTTCCAGATGGTCGCCGGAGCGCAGGGTGCCCCGATGCACTTGCAGGTCGGAATCTGGTTTGGCGGGGCTCTCTGGAGCGGTTGTTTTAGGCCACTGGCTCAAGATCCCCAGCCCCGCAGCTGCTACGTGAGTGTGGGGCTGACTGCTGCAGATCGCCACCAGCTCAAGCCCCCGGCCGTTCAGGGTGCGCTGCAGCTCGCCAAGTTGGCTTAGGCCGATACGCCAGGCCCCAGCCTCGAGCAGCACCTGGCCCTCGATTGGCCCCTTAGCCAGCAGGGCGCCACTTTCGATTGCTTGTTGCACCAGAGCGGGCAAAGGGGTTTGGCAAGAGGCGGGCAGCACTAGCCGGTGGCTGCCTCGCCCAGATTCGTCTGCAACCAACAAGGCTCCCCGAGCAGGCTCCAACTCCATTCCCGGCCCTATCCCCATCCCCATTCCCCCTCAGCGCCCCAGCAATTGGCGCAACTTAGGTGCCACCTCACCGGGATGGATTAGCCAGGCCAGCTCGACTTCAACAGTGAGGCTTTGCACCAGGTTTGAGCGCTGCTCCAGGGCCTGTAGGTGCTCGCCATCCCAAAGGCGCAGCCCACCCTTATAGGGGTGATAACCGCGACTCTGGCGCTGCTGCAGGCCGCAGCTGGTTTCGGCGCTCAGGCCCTCTGCTTCGCTTAACTGCCTCGCTGCAGCCAGGAGCTCCAGTCGCTGGGCGGGGCTGCAGTGACTCACATCGGTGGCCTTGAGTAGACGCCGCTCCAGCAGTCGACCGCAAGGATCCTGCAGTTCGGCCGGGCCCTCTTCCATCCAGCGCATCAGGTGGTAGCCAGTGCGGATGTCGTCGTTGGCAAGAAATGACTCCAGATCGAGAGCGTCGCAGTGCCACAGCCAGCGGCCCATCACCTGGTCGGCCCAAACTCGCTTTGGTCCCAGGCGTCGGGCGGTGGCGATGGCCTGGTTGAGCAGCCAGTTGCACACCACGTTGAGCCGGTGGTTGTAGACGCTGCGATACATCAGGTTGCGCACCACCAGGTAGTGCTCCACGGCCATCAGGCCCTTTGGGGTGATCGCCAGCTGGCCATCGGGAGCCAAGGTGAAGGCGGCCAGGATCCGCTCGAGATCCAGCCGCCCGTAGGTAGTGCCCGTGCTGTAGCTATCGCGGACCAGGTAATCAAGCCGGTCGCAGTCCAGCTGGCTGCTCACTAAGGCCTTGATCGCTGGGCAGGGGTGGCGGCCGTGCTCTAGCAGTTCGGCCACGACGCTGGCCGTGCCGGGGGCGTGGGCTTCGAGGCGGTCGCGCAAGGCCGGATGCTCCCGGATCAGCCGCCCCGACCAAGCCTCGTGGTGCAGCCCATACATCTCCTCTCCGGAGTGGCTCAGGGGAGCGTGGCCCAAATCGTGCAGCAGCGCCGCGGCGTAGAGCACGGCTCGATGTTCCGCCAGTTCATGGTGGTGGCGCTCCAGCTGTTGCAGGGCTAGGCGGGCTAGGTGCAGCACCCCGAGGGAATGGGTGAAGCGGCTGGACTCGGCTCCATGGAAGGTCAGAAAGGCTGGGCCCAATTGACGTACTCGGCGCAAGCGCTGGAAGGGAGCGGAATCGATCAGCTCGATGGCCAGGGCTTCAGCTGGATCGGTGCGATCGAGTCGAATCGCTCCGTGCAGTGGATCGTGATACGTGCGCTCTCCCATATTCAGAGGTTCGCTTCAAGCCGGCTGGCCAGCAAGCGGCCAGCGGCATCAAGCCAGCTGTCACCCTCACCGCCGGGATCTAAGGGTTCGGGTTCGGGCAGCACTAGATCCGGGGCGATTCCCTGGTGCTGAATGTCCCTGCCACTGGGGGTGAGATAACGGGCCACGGTTACGGCCAGGCCACTGGTGTCGCCCAGGGGTATCAGGGTCTGAATCAGCCCTTTGCCGAAGGTTTGAGCTCCCACCAGCTCACTGCGGCCATTGTCTTGAAGTGCTCCCGCCAGGATTTCGCTGGCACTAGCAGTGCCGCCGTTCACCAGGGTGAGCATCGGCCCATCGAAGAGCATGCCGGGGTTGGCCTGTTGGGGCGAGCTGAGTCCATCACGGTCCTGGGTTTCCACGATGGGCTCGCCATTGAGCAGGTCGTCGGCCACGGCTAAGCCGGCGCTCACCAGCCCGCCGGAGTTGTTGCGCAGATCAAGAATCAGTCCCTCGATCGCCTTGCTGTTGAGATCGGCGAGGGCTTCCTGCACGTCCTGGGGCACCGGTTCAGAAAATTGGGTGATACGCAGGTAGCCGAGGGTGTGCTCTCCCACCCGCAACCGCTTGCTGCGCACAGGACGCAGCTCCACCTCACGCCGTTCGAGCTCCACTTCGCGCGGCTGTCCTTGCATGTTGAGTTGCACCAGCACCCGGCTCCCGGCGGGGCCGCGCAGGGCGGCTGCGGTGCGTTCCAGCCCCAGCCCCCCAGTGTCCTGGCCATCTACCTGCAGTACCTCGGCGCCACTAGGGATAAGGGCTTCAGCGGCGGGGGAGCCGTCTAGGGGGGCGATCACAACGACTGCTTGGTCGTTGCTGCGCAAGCCCAGCTGCAGTCCCACTCCGGTCACGGTGCCCTGAGTGTTGGAGCGCAGGGTGGCGTAGTCGGCAGGCCGCAAAAGGCGGGTGTAGGGATCCCCAAGGGGGGTGAGCATTGATTCGATGGCGTCGTAGGCATCGCCTGAGCTGTTGATTGGTTGCTCGAGCGCTTTTTGGCGCAGCCGCTTCCAATGCACCGTTTCAAAGCGGCCTGGATCTACGTAGCTCTGGTTCACCAGGCGCCATGCCTCAACCACCAGCTGCTGGGTATCGCTGAGGGCCAAGGTCGAGGCGCCGGTGG
Source organism: Cyanobium sp. L1E-Cus (assembly GCF_024345755.1). NCBI lineage: Bacteria > Bacillati > Cyanobacteriota > Cyanophyceae > Synechococcales > Prochlorococcaceae > Cyanobium > Cyanobium sp. L1E-Cus. The sequence continues at coordinate 18,048 of NZ_JAGQBS010000021.1, forward strand.
CTGCCAGCAGGGCTAGGGCCAGCACGGGGCCAAGCAAACGCTGCAGCATTCTTGCCAAGCGGTTTTTCACGGCTGTTGCAAACGGTTTAGAAGGCGCTGGCCTAGAGGGCGGGGCACTCACAAGGGGCTCGAGGTCATCGGTAGACTCTCGCAACCAAACCTCCCAGCTGCATGGCGAACACTCCTGCTGGAAACTCCGGACAGGCTTCGAACCCGGTTTACAACTGGTTCGACGAGCGCCTTGAGATCCAGTCGATTGCCGACGACATCTCGTCGAAATACGTGCCCCCCCACGTCAACATTTTTTACTGCCTGGGCGGCATCACCCTGGTGTGCTTCCTGATCCAGTTCGCCACTGGGTTTGCGATGACCTTCTATTACAAGCCAACGGTGGCCGAGGCCTATTCCTCTGTCCAGTACCTCATGACTGACGTCAGCTTTGGCTGGTTGATCAGGTCTGTGCATCGCTGGAGCGCCTCGATGATGGTGCTGATGCTGATCCTGCACGTCTTCCGCGTTTATCTCACCGGTGGTTTCAAGCGTCCCAGGGAGCTCACCTGGGTTACTGGCGTCACCATGGCGGTGATCACCGTTTCCTTCGGCGTTACCGGCTACTCCTTGCCTTGGGATCAACTCGGCTACTGGGCCGTCAAAATTGTTTCTGGAGTCCCTGCCGCTGTGCCGGTCATCGGTGATTTCATGGTTGAGCTTCTCCGCGGTGGAGAGAGCGTTGGTCAGTCCACCCTGACCCGCTTCTACAGCCTGCACACCTTCGTGATGCCTTGGCTGCTTGCCGTTTTCATGCTGATGCACTTCCTGATGATCCGGAAGCAGGGCATCTCTGGTCCCTTGTGACCTATTGATTCGAGGCCTCTCGAATCCCGAATCTCACCTCTTAAGCTCCACACCATCACCACAAAGATCCCTGCTGCCGGCAGCTGCCATGCACATCCTTAAGAAGCCCGATCTCACCGATCCCAAGCTCCGCGCCAAGTTGGCCAAGGGCATGGGTCACAACTACTACGGTGAGCCAGCCTGGCCCAACGACCTCCTCTACATGTTCCCCGTGGTAATCCTCGGGACCATTGGCTGCATGGTTGGTCTGGCAGTCATGGATCCGGCCATGCTGGGCGACAAGGCTGATCCGTTTGCAACCCCTCTCGAGATCCTGCCTGAGTGGTATCTGTATCCGGTCTTCCAGATCCTCAGGGTCGTTCCTAACAAGCTTTTGGGCATTGCCCTGCAGACGATGATCCCCCTGGGCCTGATGCTGGTGCCCTTCATCGAGAGTTTCAATAAGTTTCAGAATCCTTTCCGCAGGCCGGTGGCCATGGCCACCTTCTTGTTCGGCACGGTGTTTGCGATTTATCTCGGCATTGGCGCAGCTATGCCGATCGACAAGTCACTCACCCTTGGTCTGTTCTGAGATTTAGGACCAAATCTGCCTAGGCACTCTCTAGGTCCCCTCATTAAGCCGCGACTTCGGTCGCGGCTTTTTTATGGCATCAATAGAGAGGCTCTTTCAGCTGCTTTGGCCCGCCCCTGGCAGAGCTCTGGGAGCTTCCCTGCCCCAGTGGCGTCCCCTATTGGCCACCTTTTGGCGCATTTGGCGCTGAAAGGCCTGCAGCGGCGCCAGGGGGAAGACGGCAAATGGAATGCACCTAAATGCCTGGCCGCAATGGTTTTGGCTTGATGCGCTGTCGCGCTCGATACGGGTCCTTGCCAGAAGGGGGTAAGAGGTGATATGTTTTTGGACTGCGCGCAAGGGGGAAGATCCCGAAGCGAGCAGGCTTACGACGAAGAAGGCGAGAGCCGACGGTGTTGTAAGTTTTCTGAGTCGCTG
>NZ_JAGQBS010000022.1:0-14119 GCF_024345755.1 Cyanobium sp. L1E-Cus
CCGCCAAGGCGATAAAGATGCAAGGAATTCCTGCTTGCTGCGGTAATGGGAGGGAAGTGGCGAATCCGGGGATAAAGACATGGTTGTAACTACTAAAAAGTGTGATCAATGCCAAAAGGATGGCAGCCGCAAAGGCGATCCAGGCCTGGGGATCCAACAATCTCAATTTAGCGGCCCCAAACCAAACGGACGCTTAATAATACACCTGTACTGCGCAAGGCAAGTTCGTTTAGCGCTTATAATTATATGCTGATAAGCGCATATGTGAGGCAAATAAATTAATTGATAAACCAATAGCGCCAGATGCCACGGCTCAGGCCCTCAGCTGGCAACGGCATACGCACATCCTTACGGCAAGGGGTAATCAGGCGAATGGACTGACGGCAGAGACGTCATCTTTCCCCACAGCTACCGCGCCAGTTGAGCGTCTGTAAGAACAAGCGCCATCGAGGCAAGGATGAACCACACGCCCCATTGCTGCTGGAGCTGGAGGTTGATGCCTGCTGGGAGGGAGATGTGGTCATAGGAGCTGAGCAGGGCAATCAGGGCAACCACAAAGCCGGCATGGGCCTGGATGATTCCCTGGCGATCAAACCAAGGGCGGCGCTTGGGCGAATCCGAGCTTTCCGACGAGTCCGGCGCAGATTCGGCTGGTGGAACGGCCCGCTCCAAAACCGGGGGCCCAACAGAGCTTGAATATAGTACAGGAGAACTATTTCGCGTGCAGCGTACCATCAGCAAGGCGGAGGCTCATGGTGCCGCTGGGAGCGTCCCAAATTCCGTACAGACTGCACAGGACTCTTACGCGAGCCTGGACCTCTGGAGTGAACCCAGCGGCGCTCACGAGGCCGCAGGCCTGAGCGCCGCGGCAGGCAACGCGAAGCTTCCCCCGGATCCACGAGCAGCTGCAGCCAGGGAATACCCCTGGCCCCTGCACCGCCAACAACCCACGGCCGCACCAGGCCCCGCACGACTTGCAGCCCTACAGGCCACACTGCACCCGTTTGCGGGCAACGGTCTGAGGCACCAGCCAACCACCGGTGCTGCTGGCGGCGCGCCAGAGCCTGATGCGCAGAGCGGTGGGGGCGAGCTACGGGGCCACCTGATCACCCTGAGAAGCCAGCGCAGCTAACGCCCTCGCTTAGATCCGCAGCGCCTGGTGCCAACTCCAGCTCAGCAAAGCGCTGCTCACCGCAGCCGAGTACCCTGCCAGCCGCCAGTGAAGCCAGCGGTCCGAGGCGTGACCCGCCGGCCATGGCGGCGTTGACGCCCAGCTGGCTGTAGGCGCCGCAGATCGCGTCGTGGTCGACAACGGCGCCGCTGTTGACAAGCACGCCACGCTCGAGCTGGGCATCGGCGTTGATCACGGCACCGGCCAACACCACGCAACCTGGAGCCAACTGAGCTGATGGACTCACGCAGGCACGGGGATGAACCACCACACCCACGGGAGCTCCTGCGGCTTCCAGCACCTGCAGCCAGCGCTGGCGCAAGACTGGATTGCCAATGGCCACCACGCACCGATCGGGAGCCGGCGCTCCGTCCCAGGCCAGACGCAGGGGGCCGAGCACGGGGACGCCGGCCACGAGCTCACCGGCGGGACTGCTGTCCTCGAGGAACCCAAGCACGGCATCGCCCTGCGCTCTGATGGCATCGGCAACCAAGCGGCCATGGCTGCCGGTTCCGAGGATCAACCAACGGTGTGGCATCAGCTCTGGGACGCCACAGCGAAGGGCACCGCCACACGCTGGTCCAGCCACACCCCAACCAACAGCTCCACAACGGCCAGGCCAAACACCCAGGGCCAGCCGCCCGCGAGCATGGCCACCGCCAGCACCGCTGTGGCGGCGATGTAGGTGAGGGACACGCGGGCGTGAGGCCAGCCGGCCTGATGAAGCCGCTGGAACAGATGGAGACGGTGGGCTTGAAACACACGCTGGCCCGCGAGCAAGCGGCGGGGCACGCAGAGGCAAGCGTCTCCCAGAAGGGGAGTGGCCACCAGGAGGTAGCCAAACGCTTCTAGCCAGCTGGGGGCCTGGAGCACCAGGCCGGCGAACACCGCGCCCAGAAAGGTGCTGCCCACATCACCCATGAACACCTTGGCGGGGCTCCAGTTCCAGAGCAGAAAGCCGAGCAGGGCGCCCACCAGGGCCCAGAGGGGCCAGGGCGCAGCGAGGGCAATGGCCAGGGCGGCGATGGCCACCGCCATGCAGCCGGCCACCAGGCCATCGAGGCCGTCCATGAAGTTGGTGAAGTTGATCACGGCGGTGACGGCGATCAACAGCAGGGTGAGGGCGGGCAGGGGCAGCAGCCAACCCAGCGGCCCCACAGCTGCCAGGGTAGCCGGCAGGGCCATTGCCAGCGGACTGAGCAGGATCAACAGCAGGGCCGTGGCCAGCTGGGCGCCGTAGCGCAGGCCGGCGGGGAGGTTGTGGCGATCGTCGAGAAAGCCCACCACGGCCAGGGGGAGGGCCGACAGGGGCAGGGCCACCATCCCTAGCTGACCGCCATCAACACCTGGCTGTGCTGCCAACGCCGCCAGCGATCCGATCGCGCCTGAGGCTGCTGCCACCAGCACGAAGGCCACGCCGCCACCGCGGGGGGTGGGCTGGCGGTGGGAGCTGCGGGCGTTGGGCTGATCGAGCAGGCGGCGGCGCAGCTGGGGGATCGAAGCGCGCAGGACGAACCAACTAACGACTACGGTCAACGGAACCACGAAAGAAACCGACAGCAACATCACGCCAGCGGGAGCACTGGAAACAACTGAGCCTCACGGCCCAAAAGTTGATGGGCAGGAGTGAAGCCGGAGAGGTTCGCACCCATACGCAAGACAGCCTCGAAAGCCTTGGGAGAGCGCAAAAGCAAAGGAGCAGCCAGTAAAAAAAACAGGCGGTTAGGAATTGGCACAAGCCTGCAACAGCGCGCTGCGTCGGCGGCTGGCTGCGCCTGCTGCAGAGAACGAATCATCATTTCATAACTCATAACAACATCCCCCCCAATATTGATGCGGTCAGGAATGGAAGGATCCCAGCCAAATTCACAAAGATGAGCAACAAGATGCAGAGCAACCGAAGCAAGCTGGGAGGCATGGATTGGCTGACGCAAACCCGATTCAGCAGGCAAAGGTAACAGCGGCAGACGACGCATCAGCCGCAACAGTTGACTGAGATTGCGATCGGAATAGGGGCCAGCTTGGCCATAGATCAGTGTGGGCCGAAGAATACGACAGCCGATTTCCAGACGACTAGAGATTGCAAGCAACTTGTCTTCTGCGTCGATCAGACGGTTCACCAGCTCACGATCGAACCGGTTGGCGGCAAAGCGCTTGGTGAGTACCGACGAAGAAGAGCAAGCGATCAGGCCGCGCAAGCCACGCAGTCTTTCAGGATACCTTGTTGCAAGCTGCTCCAGAAAAGGAGCAAAGAGCCATATCGGCCCGAAACTTATCCAGATTGACGAGCTAGCTTGCTCACCAACAGGCTGAAAGGAAAAAGGGTTTTCAAAATCTGCAATATGGGAACCCACACAACCAGCACGAGCTCTACGCGAGTAAAAAACCAGGTCATATTGATGGACCAAGGGGTCCACCAACCGCCGGAATGACTCGCCGCTGGGCGTCGCCGCGCCAAAAAGATGGAGGGTAGTAGGGTTGCTCATATCAAAAACAAAACTTTCTAAATCAAAGATTCAAGCCGCATAGGAAACACAACGAGTACAAAGAGAGGTGCAGCCGTCAAGCAGACGCTCCTCCAGCCAAAGCTTCTCAAAAGAAGCCGACACAGAAAGAATATCGCCTGTAACGGAAAGCATGTGATCAAAAGAACTTCAGCCCCCATAGCATTGAATAGACCACAAGGGAACGCGTCAGGTGAATCATTTGCAGCAACGAATGATGAGAGCCCCTTGCAAATCGATGCTCAACAGCCCCAACCGGATTATGCATGGTGACTCCATGCCGAGACAGCCTTCTCGTAATATCCGCATCTTCAAGATGCAAGAAGTACCTCTCACAGAAACCTCCGACCTTCAGATAGCAAGAGGAAGGTATTACCATGAAGCAGCCAGACAGATAGGTACTTTCGATGCACTGAGTCCTGTAGTCATAGTGAAGATTGCGATGCCATCCATCATATCTTTTAAATGCTTGAATAGACTTTAGCCATGAGAATCTACCGATGAGTAGCGAGACTAGAGTAGGGTCATGCTTCGCAGAATGCTGGATAACGCCACCGGGATTTAGAACAAGTGGAGCAACACAGGAAACGTCCTGACGAGATGCAGCCCAATCAAAAAGAGAAAGCAACGAAGTCGGATCGAAGCTAATATCAGGATTTACAACCACGAAGAGAAAATCATCTTCGGACTGCGAAGAATAAAAGTTTTTATTATTAGCAGCACCAAAGCCTATATTCCTTCCGTGCTCATATAAAATATCGCAGCCTCCAACAAGAGAACGAATTTGCGCAGGCCCTACATCATCAGAATCATGCGGCGAAGCATTATAAATGCTCAAGGCAAAGGAATGATTACTCGAAGAATTAGAAATTCTCCTAATTGAGCATAATAGCGGCTTGATAGCTGCAAGCGAATGTCGATAAAGAACCAGCGAAAAGATGATACGCATAAAAAGAGCCTGGAATCGGCAAGAAAGGATGGCTAGCAACAGATTTAGAGCCAGATGCCCAAAGTTTAATTTCTTGCTATATGAATCTCAAGATAGAACGGAAGCCAAGCTCAAGCCAGAGAATTACAAAGAGATTCCTCAGAAGCTTAAAACGAAGCATGGCGGGCCAAAACAAAACTACAGGCACCAAAGAGAGATAGTACTTGAGATTAACATAGCCCGGGAGCAAAAAGATAATTATCAATGGATACAGCAATGAAGAAGCCATGGCAGACGACATTACGGAATTACTTTCAGATCTTTCATCGTAGTCACTGGTAAGAACTTGAAACCAAGAAGTTAAAATGGGCCAAAGGCAGGCAGCTTTCAAGACCAAAGATGGTCCAAAACCACTAGGAGTATAAACAAATAAATTGTTAACCGTTAGCATAGGCCTCAAGAATAATGGATACTTATCCGCAAACGAAGATCCTTCAGTATAAAGACTGACAGCAGAAACAACCCTGGAATCAGCCGAACCCAATGAAACGATTGCAGCTCTTAATGAATAGATTAATGTAGATAAAACAGCAAAGAATACAACAAAAGCAGAAGAATTTATCAACTTTTTCAATGAAGTCGATCTAGCCCTCAGCATAAGAACAAAGGTAGCAACGAGATGTCGCGGATATTGAAATATAAAAACCGTCTTAAATCTTAGAGAGCCATACAGACACAAGATGCATATAAGACAGAGAACAGATTGATAGTCTCCCAGAGCGTAAAAACTGGCAATCAGCAGCAGCGAGAAAAGAAGAAGATTAAGGATAGGCGGTTGATCAAAGGCTTGGTCTGTATTCAAGGAGCGACTAAAATCAACCTTGCGTGAAGCCCAGTTTAAAATTGAGACGACATATCCAAGCGCAACGACAGTTGCCCACACCTCTGGATGGATGGTACATAGATAATAGGCAGTGCTGGGGCAAATAAGAAAGAGAATCAGCGACTTTCTTAGGGTCGCCTTGGCAATACGCTTAGAAAAAATAGCAAGGTATATCTGCGCAAAGATGGCAAATACCAGCAATGGCAACGAAGATACGAACAAATACCTCAGCGATGGCAAGCTAAAGGCACTGTCATACATGCTACCTCCAACTAAAGAAAGAATTTGATTAGGGGGTACTTCGAACCCTGATTCTAGCGAGTAGTCTGCGCCAGAAAAAAGATGATTGGAGAATAATCTGGAATATACATAGGTAGCATCTGGATAGTCAGAAACCGGGAAGATTAGCCATCTTAAAAGCGAGACAAGAATTGCAGTGACGAGAATCACTTTAAGTACTTAGTAAAATGCTGAAGCTGATTACGGGCTATTGAAAAGGGCGCGAACTCTTGCCTCAAAAAATCCATATTCGATCGATAATGCTTTAATTTTTCAAAAATACTTGAATCTCGCAGAAAGGCAAAAGAGTAACTAGAGTCATAAACAAATCCTATTTGACGAGAAGTGACGAATTCGGCCGCTGCCGTACACCACTGAGGAACTATTGGAATAATGCCGAGGAGAATATAATCAGAAAGCTTTGTACTCATTACCGTTGCCGCCAACTGGATTAGGTCGGCTTCCTGATCAAGAGGCTGGCGATATGGAAGAAGACCAAATAGGCATTTGCGCGCCAATACTGCAGCTTGATCCTCAGTTGAGAAGGACTTCAGCATTGAGACACGCAGAAATTTGTAATCATCAAAATCAGTAATGGCTTTATGACAAGATAAAGGAGCCAGAATAGTGTTTACAGCATTCGGTAGTGACAGATGTATGCCTTTCAATACACGTGCAAACTCTTCCATTGGATACCAAGACTTTGATATTGATCCTATGGTCAAAAAGTGTGTCAGACCCTCATGGGGATTGAGAAGAGGCTTATTTCTATCCTCAAGAGGCATTGAACTAGCAATGAGTGTCATGTGAAGTTTATGGGATGGAACGTCGCACTGACGAGCAAGCTCCTGACTAACTGTCGTTACACTATCACAATGCTCAAACACGAATTGCTCGAGTCTTTTTATTCTGTCTTTGTGTCGACAGTTTGCCGCATGCAATAGACTAGCTTCAACCCTTGAATTGCCTCTTAGGTCATAGTTAATAACGCATTTTTTATGGCGTCTCAGTGCTTTACATACAAGATACGAAGCCAGAAGTCCCCTGCAAGAAATGATGTCAGGGGATAAGCGTAGTACGCATGTACGAATAAGCTTGAGCACTAATATATTGTCCCAAAGGGCAAGCATGACAGCCTTGCCAAAGAATTGCGAGTGACTTGAATAGGGGAAAAAAAGAACATATAAAATAAAACGTGAACTGCGACAGATGCCGACGATTCTTTTGATGTAAGCCCAGTACGCCAACCTCTTAGATAGAAAGTCAGTATTAATAATCGGAGTAAAGGATAATACTGATGTTGATCTAGATATCTTTGCGAACTCACGCGCTAGTCCAATTACTTGGGAACGATAAAGGCCAGAATCACTAACTCGCTCAGCGGCTGTAACCAAGAGAATGTTCATATTTACTGATGGCTTGACAGAAGAAGAATTTGATTAATTGTTGGCGCTGAATAGTTAGGGAGACTCTGGAAAACCCACGCCAGCCGCACGAAAATACCTGTGTAATCGCAGTCGCGAACTGGGGTCATGGGCAGCAAGCAGCTCGGTTTCAGTGATTACGAGCAGTCGACGGCTAAAAAGCGCACCAAGAGGGAGCGCTTTCTCTCTGAAATGGAGGCGGTTGTGCCGTGGAAAGCGCTGCTCGATCTGATTGAGCCGCACTACCCCAAGATAAGCAGCAAGGGCGGCCGGCCGCCCTATCCATTGGAGACGATGCTGAGGATTCATCTGCTGCAGCAGTGGTATGACCTCAGCGATCCGGCGATGGAGGATGCGCTGATCGAGGTACCGACGATGCGCCGCTTTGCCGGCATTGCTCTGATCAGCGATCGGATCCCTGATGAGACCACGATCCTTGCGTTCCGGCATCTGCTGGAGCAGAACAATCTTGGTGAGGAGATTTTCGAGGCCGTGAAGGCGCACCTCAAAGCCAACGGCATGGCCATGAAGCAGGGCACGATCGTCGATGCCACCATCATCGCGGCACCAAGCTCGACCAAAAACAAAGCTGGGGAGCGGGATCCTGAGATGCACCAGACCAAGAAAGGTAACCAGTGGTATTTCGGTATGAAAGTGCATCTCGGCGTATACAGCGCAAGCGGCCTAATCCACTCCGTGGAAACCACAGCCGCCAATGTGCATGACCTCACCCCGGCCGCTGAGCTACTGCACGGTGAGGAGAGCGTGCTTTATGGGGATGCCGGATACCAGGGAATTGAGAAGCGACCCGAGATGCAAGGCAGAGGCATCGGCTTCCGGATTGCCATGCGGCCAGGCAAGCGCAGGGCCTTGCCCGATACACCCGAAGGACGGGTGGATGATCTGATCGAGACGGCCAAGGCACACTTCCGCGCCAAAGTGGAGCATCCGTTCCGCGTGATCAAACGACAGTTTGGCTTTCAGAAGACCCGGCTGCGGGGAATGCTCAAGAACGGCTGCAAGGTGAAGGTGTTGGCGGCTCTATCCAACCTGTTCATGGCACGGCATGAACTGCTATGCAGGACATGATTAGGGGCGTGGTGTGCTCATTTGGGGAAAGCGCTGCCCCAAATGAGTGAAGTTCAACATCCGAATCAGTGAAACCGAGCTGATCTACGGCCGTTCAGCGATAAAAATGTTCACCAGAGACAAGTCAAGCCCAGGCAGGCTCCTTACCCCTCGTTGTCCAGAGCTTCCTTAGCGGTTCTCGTGTATTACTGGGTCAGCTCTTGCCTTGTCCCTACTTCCGCCATCTCCCCACCACCACCTGCCGATACAGCTCCCGATCCACCTCAGTGGTGAGGTGGCTGTTGTGCCACAGCAGGGTGAACTGGCCGCCCACGGCCTGGCAACGCTGCTTGAGGCGTTGGAACAGGGCCAGGGAGGCGGGGCCGTAGCCGAGGCCGAGGTAGAGAGGGGCGATCACGCTGCATTCCATCGCGATCAGGGGGCGCTGGATCAGGCGCAGGGGGCGCTGGGCCACGGGGTCGAACATCGGGTAGGGGTGGCAGGTGCCGCAGCGGAAACCCGGACGGACGGCGTAGCTCAGGGTGCTGTCGTAGTGGAAGCCGGCCTGCGTCCAGCCGTAGGCGGTGGTGGGCAATCACGGAAAGCACAAAGTTCGCCGATAAAAGGGAACCACGTCGCTACGGCAGACGCTACAGAAAGGCCTCCAGGAAGTCACCAACCGGCTGAATCAACAACCCATTAGCGAGCGCAGGTGCATTCATCAGAAAGCCGAAGTCGCGGTGATCTCCAGTCAGCAATACGTCGGCCTTGCAGGCGTGAGCGGCTCGATAGATCGGCCAGTCTTTTTCGGCAAGATCAGCTGGGCAGGCAACAGAAGGGTTGTCGGTCACCAAGCGGATTGCTTTGAGCTGATGACTGAACTCAGTTAAGCGATCAGGGTATTTGCGTTCGAGATTCCGTCGCGCTTCTTCCTTGGCATAGGCGCTGGTGACGAGCTGAAGAAGACCCGCTGAGCCAAGGGTTATCACAAATGCTGCTTTGCCCTTGGGGTTGTGAGCAGCAGTGAAGAGCACGTTCGCATCCAAAAACACACACTTCAGCAAGATTGGAGCCGCTCAAGAATCTGCTGGCGCTCTTGATCTGAGAGGGAATCAGCCTGATCCCAGTCGGCGATCTGCTCATCGCTATAGATCTCCATCTCCAGCACAGCTGCCGGTTTAAGTCGGAGCTCACCTGCGCATTCCTCCACGATCAGCGCGCCTCCCGGTTCAATGCCCAGGTGCTTGCGCATGCCGGCGGGGAGGGTGATCTGGCCAAGGCTTGAAACCGTGAGCACCTCGCGCTGGCTGGCGCGACGGAGAAACTGCATGGTTCTGAAATGCGGAATTTCAGCTTAGCGGTGTTAGTGGTGCTGAAGCCGCTCCTGCCTCGTCACCAATGGCGCCATCACCCCACCACCACCTGCCGATACAACTCCCGATCCTCTGCTGTGGTGAGGTGGCTGTTGTGCCACAGCAGGGTGAACTGGCCGCCCACGGCCTGGCAGCGCTGCTTGAGGCGTTGGAACAGGGCCAGGGAGGCGGGGCCGTAGCCGAGGCCGAGGTAGCGAGGGGCGATCACGCTGCATTCCATCGCGATCAGGGGGCGCTGGATCAGGCGCAGGGGGCGCTGGGCCACGGGGTCGAACATCGGGTAGGGGTGGCAGGTGCCGCAGCGGAAACCCGGACGGACGGCGTAGCTCAGGGTGCTGTCGTAGTGGAAGCCGGCCTGCTCCCAGCCATGGGCAGACGTGGGCCATTGCCAGCGCAAGTAATGCATGCGACCGCCCCACTGGGACTGTTCAATGCATTCTTCCTGGCAAATGCGCTGCAGGCGTTGGCCTTCGCGGGCGATGCGCTCGGGATGGGCGCAGGTGTCGTAGCTGGGATGCAGGCCGATCTCATGGCCGCGCTCGTGGATGCGGCGCATCAGGTGGCGGATGGCGGGATGTTCCGGTTCGTACTGGGCATCGAGGCTGGGGTTGGTGCGGCCGCAGATGAAGTAGAAGGCGCTACGCGTACTGGACGCTAGCCAAGATTTTGGAAAATTGGCAAGACCAATGAACTTAATTCGCGAGCTTCACGCTTGAATCGAAACAAGGATAAAGCTCTTTGCTAAAAATAGTCGCCGTCACAATATCTGACATAGAGATTGCAATCTTCATGCTATCGAGTAAATCGGCAGGGCTAGTCCTTACAGGAGACGAAGCAGGGTCATCAGAGCTTCTACAAGGCTCACGTTGCCCAAGGGGCAAAGTTTCATCCTTTGGATTGTCGCACTCATTCACGATCGCCTCAAGAGCGGCAGTGTAATCGGTTGTCAAACACACCTCATGGGTCTCGCCTTTCCGGTATCCGCTAATTGCAGGCTGCAAATAGACCGATCCATTCCTGTCGTGCATCCCAGGTGTGTTGCAACCATGCACAATGCCTATATAAACTTTCCCATTTCTCAAAGTTATCATCACTGGCCTGGCTCTTCTCTGAGCCTGAAAGAAGAGTATTCCCAGGTAATCCGAGAATGCTCTATAGCTACGAGCGTTTTCATGTTCTTCTGTCCAGAAGAAATTAAGCAGAAAGGGCAGAGTGACGCCAAAAAGTAGCGAAAAGGCTGGTATGCCAAGACCGGGCAAGGGAACAAGAGCTCGCCAGAAGGCCAAGGCGGGCGGCCAGACAATCAGAATGAGCCGTACAGTGAAATATGAACAAGCCAGTAGAGCTATACCCCACAACGCAGATTCCAGGAGCAAGCGTTGGCCATCAGACCTACTTGCGCCATATTTAGTTCAATTCCAAAACGAAATAAACAAAAAGCCGCCGACAAGAGGCAGCAATAAGGCGTTGAAAGGCATAGCGATTGCCTTTATGTCAACAAGTCTTTGCCGTGCGCTTTCGGAGATTAAGCTTCACCGCGAAATCAGACAATTCACCAAGCTCTTTACGCCCTTCTGGGCTTAACAGAACTTCCAGGACATTAAGGGTAGATGCACCCGATCTTTCAATGACAACTCGGGGTTGCTTCTTGATTTTGACCTTAAACAGATTCATGGCTCAAGATCTTTATTAAAGACAATAGCAAGAGGCCGCGCCTTTGTCAACCATAGCCAATGTCAAGGCCATTGAGACGCACAAAAGAAAAAAGCTCGGCAACAAAAAGGGCAGAAGAGATTTTATGTTAGGCATTAATTTGCTGATAATAAAGATTTGAATTATCACCCGACCACCACCTGCCGATACAGCTCCCGATCCACCTCAGTGGTGAAGTGGCTGTTGTGCCACAGCAGGGTGAACTGGCCGCCCACGGCTTGGCAGCGTTGCTTGAGGCGTTGGAACAGGGCCAGCGCTGCTGGGCCGTAGCCGAGACCGAGGTAGCGGGGGGCGATCACGCTGCATTCCATCGCGATCAGGGGGCGCTGGATAAGATGCAGGGGGCGCTGGGCGACGGGGTCGAACAACGGGTAGGGGTGGCAGGTGCCGCAGCGGAAACCCGGACGGTCGGCGTAGCTCATGGTGCTGTCGTAGCTGAAGCCGGCCTGCTCCCAGCCGTGGGCGGTGGTGGGCCATTGCCAGCGCAAATAATGCATGCGGCCACCCCAGTGAGACTGCTCTATCCCTTCTTCGGCACAGATGCGTTGCAGGCGTTGGCCTTCGCGGGCGATGCGCTCTGGATGCGCACAGGTGTTATAGCTGGGATGCAGCCCGATCTCATGGCCGCGCTCGTGGATGCGGCGCATCAGGTGGCGGATGGCGGGATACTCCGGCTCGTACTGGGCATCGAGGCTGGGGTTGGTGCGGCCGCAGATGAAGTAGAAGGCGCTGCGGATACCTGCCGCCTCGCTGGTATCCATCAACCAGTCGAAGGTGTTGAAGGGGTCGCGCGGATGCAGGTGATGCTTAGTTTTGAGGCGAATCCAAGGGGCTGAAACGGCCTTGGCCAGATCACGCCGCTTCAGGAGATCGACAGCCATGGCCCGGGCCAGTCTGCGCTTGCGGCCGAAGGCATAGGCACTCGGATTGTCCACATCATGGCTCACCACCACCTGGAACTGGTGCTGCACCAAGGGCAGGCGCGGCCAGAGGCGGCTGATTACCTGGCGCAGGATGCCGATCCATTCATCCACGATCGGCCGCTCCAGGTAGCCGTGCTGGCAGGCATGGGAAGCCGTGGCCGGAAAGCGCTGGTGATTGTCGAGCAGCTCCGGCGGTGGATCGACCTCTTCGCAACGGGCCAGCATCCAGTAGGTGAGGCCGGGGATGTCGTAGTGGAGATGGAGGCCAGCCTCTGAGTGCGTAACCAAGGGTTGCGGAGGCTCTGAACATCCCGGTGATGGCAGGTCAGGTTCAATTGCCCCTAAACCTTGATCGGCAATTGCAATGCTGCTGCAAGGCAATTCAGGATTGCTGCCTAGCTGGTACAGAACTGGGAGCAGCGGCATGGTGATCGTGCCATCCGCGCCAGAGCATCTGATGATCCAGTAGTTAGACGTAGTATTGAGTCCTAGAGAGAGATCCGGATTGAGGCGACTGCAGAGGAGCTGCACTAGCCAAGTAACAACAGAATCATTCGGAGCAGCAAGGTAATTCAGCCTAGTCATTCTGGCGCACTTGAGTAAAGAGCAAGCCAATTGAGACGTGGATCGAAATCAAGAATGAGCCATCCTATAAAGAAGATAATGAACAATCTGCAGCTCGAAACCTCTTAAAGCGGCCAAGCAAGATATCAAGAACTTCATATGGAAAACGTTTAGGGCAAACACTTCATTATCGTCTTACGTAGAATGATAATCTGCAAAAAGATCGCGGTAGCTGGCCCAATCGTGAAAATTGGGGTCAAAAACCGAGTTGGCCCAGAAATTCAGAATTAAGTCCATCAAAACAGGAAGCTCGCAACTGGTCCGAACCAAGCACAGAAGCCTGAATATTGCTGATACACAACTTACTTCTACTCACATTAGCCTTGTTTTTAAAAGTTCTGCAATCAATAGGTGAACGGCCATCAATACCAAGCCAACTCATGATTTTCTGGACAACAACAGGATCCTCAAACATACTCGAGACGCTAACAACATGAACGCGCTCTGGGACTCTTAAGAAGAGATCATGTGCCACAAGAGCTACGCTGTTCCAAAAAGCAGCAATTTTATATATCTGATCCGCTTCTGATATTGCGCGCCATTGCAGCATATCGCCTCTATACAGGTGTCCCCAAGCCTGAGGATGCTTTTCCACAAAATAGCCTCTGTTTAAGCCACTTTTAATAAAAGAAATAGGATCTCGCAGCAGAACAATGAATTTACACTCTGGATAAGACTGAGACAAGGGAAGAGCTAGAGGGGAATTCTTGCAATCAAGATCAATATATGCTCTATCCTCTTTCTCCGCGATGCCAAGAAATAAACCCCTGGAGAATCGATAAGCTCCAAGCGCCTCGTCAGCATTAATAGAGCCATTATGATACAAGAAACCGACTTCGGATAAAGTGCGTGCAGAAGCGTGGCAGACTAAACAGTCTGATGCATCCAATAGGACATTCGCAAGCCAACGAGTACCTGAACGGCCAGGGCTAATGACTTGTGAATGCCTCCGAGGACGCGTCTCCCATACAGATTGGTTACCAGGCTGAAAGCAACGTAATCGAGAACGAGTCTCCAAGCCACCAAGATTAGAGCCGGGAGAAAGAAATTGCACTCTTTCACGAATTAGAGATCTAATCATATCGGTACGAATCCTTAAGAGATTACGATACTTGCGGCCAATAGGGAATGCCCAGAACCAGCCGTAGCAAAAAAGTTGTTAAGTAAACATTGTTCTTGCAAGCAAAGATCACGTATGGCGAAGCATTTGCCATGTCTTTTGCAGACCT